>JAZQLB010000201.1:0-16868 GCA_045542475.1 Lachnospiraceae bacterium
TGAGGTCGTGAGACTTCAGCGATTTTTTGGTATAATTAATTATGCTACTAACTAACAACACCAATGGTAATTATACCACCCGTCAGCTGAAATTACCATTGGAAATTGAAAAATTAATCGACATAGCTGACCCGGTATATACTTTTTGTGAAGTCATGGATCACATTGACCTAACACCATACTTTGTAGATGATAAGGACTACAAAACAGGTCGCCCTAGATGTGATGCACAGAAGTTACTCAAAGTAATACTGTTTGCATTCATGGAACACGGAATTCGTTCATTAAGAGATATCGAGAAGCTCTGCCGTAATGATATCCGATTTATGTATCTGCTTGACGGAATGAAAGCTCCGTCGTTTGCTACCTTTGGTAACTTTATACGCAATGAACTTACCACATCGGTTGACGCCATTTTTAACTCTATCAATCATTATATTTTTGAAACAGAACAGGTAGACCTGCAGCATACTTATATTGACGGCACCAAGCTGGAAGCCAACGCCAATCGTTACACATGGGTATGGAAGAAATCCTGTATCAAAAATCGTGAAAAAGTATTTGAAAAGATTTCTATTCTTGTTGAGGCAATGAATGATGAAGTATTGGGCTATCTTGGTTTGAAATTCGAAAAAAGGAATGACTATGCCATAGAGTATGTTGAGGAATTGCTGGAGAAATATCGTACGGCAACAACTTTAGATATAAACAGCTTCGTATCAGGAAGAGGTCATAGAAAAACTCTGCATCAAAGACAGTATCAGGAGCTGGAAGGATATCTTAACAGACTTAAAAATTATGCAAAACACATTGAAATCTGTGGTGAATCCAGAAACAGTTATGCTAAAACCGACCACGATGCAACATTTATGCGTCTGAAAAGGGATTACATGGGAAATGACCAGCTTCTTCCGGCGTATAATGTACAGGCAGCCATCTGCGATGAATATATCGCTGTTATTGATGTAAAACCCTTTGCTTCTGACCAGGACTGCTTTGTTCCGCTTATGGAAAAGTTTAAAGAAATGTATGGTCACTATCCGAAGTATCCGGTTGCAGATGCAGGCTATGGTTCCTATAATAATTATCTTTATTGCGAAGAACACGGTATGGAAAAATATATGAAGTTTACCATGTTTGAAAAGGAAACCAAAAGTGAAAAATATCATAGAAATCCTTACCGTGCAGTAAATTTCAAAAGAGATGCAGAAGGTAATCCGATATGCCCGAATGGTAAAAAATTTATTTTTAAATACAACAGACATGTAAAAGGGAACCGTTACGGACGTACAGAAGAACTTTATGAATGTGAAAGCTGTGAAGGATGTCCTTACAAGCCGGAATGCTGTAAATCAGCCAAAGGCAACCGCTCCGTAAGAATAAACAGGGAACTCACATCGTTTCATGAAGAAGTCATTTCAAATCTGGAATCCATTCATGGAGCATTATTATGCATGAACAGAAGCATTCAGTCAGAAGGTACATTTGGTATTATTAAGTGGGACCGTTCTTATAAGAGACTGTTTCGAAGAGGAAAAGAGAATGTTATTTTGGAGTTAACCTTAATTTCTTGTGGTTATAACCTTTATAAATACCATAACAAAAAGAAACGGTTGCCCTTGACAGCATAAAACACTTTTATCAGATAGTTAAGAAATGAACCTGTTTTGTAACAGGTTTGATTGCTGACTCTATTTTTTAATAATACTAATGCCTAAAAAAGAAACTACCATAACGTTACATTTCGGTATTGTCATGGTAGTTTGTTATGGGACTTTTTTTACAGCCCCTTCTTTACTTTCTCTTAGTTGCCCTTATTCTATTTCCAACGGACAATCATTTCTTTTATTTAATGGGCATTCATATACATTCTCACCATCACGTCTTCCTATATAAGAAATAGGGCACTTCCTGCAATCGGATTTTGAAAAATCTCCCGGTACCTTAAACGATAATGTGGCAGTTTTTTCACCACTCTTTTCCGCTTCAATCGTTCTAATATTATCCCATTTGATTGCCTGTTCACAAGATGGACATTTGTCATTACTCTTGGCAACCTGCCTCTTACAAGTAGGACATACATAGCTTTCCATGCCATCCTTATCCGTAACAATCAACACGTCTGCTGCAAACTGCTTAATAAGCTGTGCTCTTAAATCATCCTGTAATGCCATATTTGTCACGTCCTTTCATCGAATTACCAGTTAATACTTATCACAACATTTTCGGAAGTTTTTTGTTTACTACTAATTGTATTGTACTACATATATGTATTTTTTTCTATGGTTTGATGTCAATATTTATAAACTTTCAAATGCAAAACAAGCTATAAAATACTTGTTTTTATAATTTGCGATTGTATAAATTTTCCCCAACAGACAAATTATATAATCGAAAGGATGGTGTATATCAGATGAATTTAGATAAAGTAGTATGTCATTGTATGAACATCACAAACGGAATGATTAAGGATGCGGTTGAAGCAGGCGCCAGAACACTTGAAGATGTACAGGAACAAACCGGTGCTTCCACTGTTTGCGGAGCATGTTTGGAGGATGTGCAGAGGCTTGTAGATTTCTTTGTCAACGAACAAGAAGCATAAGGTATCATACACTCAATAAAAAATACGCATACACAAAATCCTTATAATGCAGTTATTCCAGGATTTGTATATGCGTATTTTTTGTTCTCTCATTCGATTTCTCGTGAACAATCATTTCTCTTATTCAAAGGACATTCAGAGACATTTCCCCATTGCATCTTCCTATATAAGAAATAGGACATTTTCTACAATCTGATTTCACCAAATCGCCTGACACCTTAAAGGATAATGTGGCTGTCTTTTCTCCGCTTTTTCTACTTCGAGAACTCTGATAGTGTCCCATTTGAGTACCTGCTCACAGGATAGGCATTTTTCGTTACTCCGGGCTACCTGCCTTTACAGTTAGGACAGACACAGCTTTCCATACCATCTTTGTCCACAACAATCATTATGTTTGCTACGAACTGCTTAGTAAGCTGTACTCTTAAATCGTCTTGCACTGCCATATTCGCTCCATCCTTTGCTAATGATATTTTTTTAGCATTGTGAGAAAAAACCTTCAATAATATTTTAATGTTCATCCCCTTGCAGGCACATATTAGATTTCTTTCTCGTTACACTGCAGTACATTCCTTAATAAAACAGCTTTTTATATTTTCAGTGTAACCTTTCTTTGTTCCCGTTTAGACAGTTTGACTCCCCAACAACAAGGTTTTCCTTCCATCAAACGTTTCATACATATTTTACACACAAAACTCCTGAATGCTTCTCACCGCTTTCTGCGAAGTACTATAAGATGTTCTATTTTGTGTTCGCTATCTCAACTACGTTTATGAAAATATCTTCTCCAACATCTCAACAGTCTTTATCATCCCTTGCAAAAATTCTCTCTGTTGTTCTTCATTACAACATTCAACAAATTGATATATCTTCTCTTTCTTATCCTTGTGAGGGTTAAGAGTTGCAATAGTATTACGAATATCATAATTATTTACTTGCTCATCAAGCACCATATCTATCGTCTTATTTCTTGTTATTACTTTCTCCAACATTTTTTGCAATTCTATATCTGGTTTTGGTTCAACACAATTTTTCTTTTTCAATTGTTGCCAACATTTTGTTGATAATAAATGTTCAATTTCATAATATACATCTATGTTCTTTCTTAATAACTCTATAATATCTTGAGATGGTTCTAAAAACTTTATTTGAATGGCTGCACTCGCCCTCTTATTTCTATATATTAAACTTTCTGTTAACTCCGATTTTGCCGTTCTACCTGCCTCATCCTTATCAAACAATACTACTGCCTTACTAATGTTCCCACTATATATCCATGCATAAGTCCAATCTTGAAGTTTTCTACATCCCCCCTCACCTTCTTTTGTAAATATTCTTAATTTATCATTAACAATATGATTATATAATCTTTCAGAATACAATTTAATTGCTAATTCCAAATACTGTTTATCCGTTTTACCTTCAACCATAACTGTAGGAATATCCACGAAAACATTCTCACTTATTAACCTCTTTGATTCACTAATTTTTGCTTCCTGCTCTGCAATATATGGCGCAACTATAGGCATTAATCCCATATATTGACCTACATTTAATCCATTGTTCTCTAATTTTAATTTAGAACCTTCATTCTTCTCTCCTTGTGATACGAATATAACTTGTGTCGAATCATCTGTACTTTTCATATAAAACGCAGGTGAATGTGTTGTTATAAACATTTGAATTTCTTCTGAAAAATCCATAAAATCATTTGCCATTTCAAACGCTCTTGACAATTCAACTCCATTTTCCGGCTCTTCAAATCCCCATATCGTTGCAACTTTCATTGACCCTTGATTTCTCGTTTTTTGATCTTCATCTGCTATATATTTTAGAATAATAGGAATATGTCTAGCTTGTATTCCATCTCCACGCATATCCAATGGAACCAATTCGTCACTTTCCGAATTACCTGTTTGAAAAACTAGTGTTTTAAATAATTCACTTAAATTATCCGGAATAGACAATCTACTACTAATACCTATTCTTGCATTCACCTGATTACTTATCTGTGATGTATATTCCTGAAGAACCTGCGAAAAATTCTTCACTGAATTTTCAAGTGGACTATCCAAAACAGCTGAGACTGTAAAATATAAATCAGATAATAGTGATTTATAATATTCTTTACTTTTAACTGCTGGGACATATCTATATCTAATTCTCTTAAGAGTTCCTGGAACTCTAGACCTCTCTGAAGGACGTTCACCTTTTTCATTCAATATGCTTTCATCAACATAATCATTGGTTCTCCATACTTTTTTCCATGTAAATACACCTTTTTCTTTATATGTATCTGGTATCGAAAACTCTAATTCTATAACAATTTCTTTCGTTTTGTGACTCGTCTTAGGAAAATAATATGAAAAATCTTTTTTAAAATCAAAAGCTACCCCATAATCAGTTTGTCCATTAAAAAATAAATTAAGTGCTTTAAGAACATTTGACTTTCCCACATCATTTAATCCAACAAAAATGTTCATATTTTTAGCTTCTATTAATTCATTTCTTATGCTTCTAAAATTTTTAATTCTTATTGACTTTATAACAATTCTTCTACTCATGGTAACCTCAATTTTTTCTTAATACATTTGTACAAGCTAATTTTTCCGCAATATGTTCTTCTCATCTAATTCATAGCCAATTCAATGCTTTTTCTTTAATCTTTGCATACCACTCATTTTCATCTTGTGCTGTTTTTGCCTGCTCCAATGAGTATTCAAAAATCCCTCTTACCTGTTCTGGATTTGGACTATAATCAGCTCTATATGATTGCTCTAACATGTTAATAAAAAGATCTAACTCTAAGGGGACTATAACGGATTTGCCGCCATAAAATGCAATATTTGCTGTATGTAATGCATAAAAATATGCAATGCATGATTCATTAATCTTTGGAGCTATAAATAAGCAATATGCATCTTTTCCAGATTCTTTCTTCAACTTCGCCAAGTGCCTTGAAACCGTTTCTCCTTCCATCTCATACTGCTTCTGCCCCAACTGCATTGTCACTTCTACTGCTAATCCAAAATCGCCGTAATCGCAAATAATATCAGCCATATTTCCTTGAGCTGTTGACATTGGTTGACCTTTATCATCTACTTTCAAATTCGCTTTTATCTCACCACCATCAAGCATAGTCATAGCCCGCCATGTATTCCACTCTAACATAAGCGGTGCATCATATAGGGTGTTTGATTTGATATCGTCAAACATAGCTATTACATCATTATATTCTTTGTACTCCTTCAATTCTTTCACTTGTTGTTTAAGAATTGCGTTTTTTCTATTTTGAATAACTTCATCTAACCTATCTTTCAACTGCTCTGTTGTTTTATCGACCAAACCTTCTGATGATTCTAAAAGCTCTGAAATCTGTTTGAGTAATCGCATTCTATTATCCGAATACAATACCGGTAATGATACATCAAATAAATATTCTTTATATTTTTCTTCATCATCTACATACACAGGCTTTCTATCCACATTATTTAAAAGGAATTCAACCTCTTTTTTCTTTTCAAGCATTATTGAAAGGGAGTGTCCTCTCTGAGATATTTCAACCAGCCCTGTTGCTCGCAAATATCTAAAACATGCATCTGTATAATCACGCAAATTACTGGCTTTAGTTCTTACAAATTTATCTAACGACCTATCTTTAGATTCTCTTGTTTTCGTCTTTCCCTCATCTATGTCATCTTGATATATTTTTTCTACTTCCTTACGTAAATATTCTCCTCTAAACACCTTATATCTTGCTTTTGCATATGCTTTCATTCTTCTAAACTGCCTGATTTCAGTTATAATCTCATCAAATTTTGAGTAATGTGTCAGTTGCATACCAAATATCATCAGTTCATCAAAGCTTATTGTTCCCAATTCATAAATCAATCGAAATATTTCTAAATATGGTTTTACTCCAAACATCCCCTTATACTGCTCCGGCTCTTTATGATATGGAGAAGGTATCTGAAATTTTAATAATTGTCTCAACAAAACCTCTTCCGTTCTTTTACCGCTAATCAATCTTTTTCCAGGTTCAGTAAGCTTAATAACTGGCTTCAAATCTACAAAGCCTAATGCTTTAGGCGCTCTTGTTATCCTATCTCTTGCACTTAAATCCATATTTTTTGAAGACCCAATGCCATTAAAATTCTTATCCTCTGATAAAATTTGGGCAAATTTCACTTGTGTTTCTTTATTCCATTTCTGTCCCTCAAAATTATCAACCAGTAATTCTATTTCTGGCAACATCTTTAATGGAGTTCTTGGTGATGTTGTAAAAAATAGGGTTGGACTTTTTAAATATGCCATATACTTCCCCCAATCTAATAATTTGTTACAATAATGTGTTTTGCATCTGCTTTAAAGCGATTTCTTATATTAACCGCATAAGATTTATCATATTCTTCAACAATATACTCCCCATACAATTCTTCTGTTAATGGAGTTTTTCCAATAACCAATAATGCTTTGCAGGAAAGGTTTTTAAAATCGTTGGCTAACCTTCTATGTTCATTCTCCCCAAATCCTTCTTTATAATTTTCATTTCCGTAGTCGCTAAATATGCAATCATATGGTGGGTCTAAAAAAATGAAGTCATCGTCCTTTGACATCTCAAAAATTTCTGAATAATCATAATTATATATTTCTGTTCTCTGTAAAAGCTTAAAATGATCATCTGTTATAAGCTTAGTATTGAAATTCTTATATCTACCAAAAGGAACATTATATTCTCCATTTGTATTATATCTTATCATTCCCGAATACGCTGTTTTATTAATAAAGAAATACACCACAGACTCCAAATATTCTGTATCCACTTTATGATTAAACGCATCCCTCATTAAATAGTACAATGCTTCATTTTTGTTTTCGACACGTATTTCTGGATTTTTTGCTTTTAGTTCTTCATAGGCTTTCTGATTTTTCTCATACTCTTTTTGCAATTTATCTAATTGAATTCTAGCCTCTGGATATTTTTCTTGCATCTCTTTATAAAAACCATATAACCGACAATTTATATCATTTATAATTGCTTTTTCCGGTTGAAGGTAGAAATACAATGCACCTCCGCCAAAAAAGGGTTCTATATATCTTGAATATTTTTTTGGCATATTATTTATAAAGTGTGATATCTCTTTCGATTTTCCACCCCTGTATTTAATCATTGGATTCATAAATATTTCCTCCTTCAAACCCGTTACACATATCTAAGTATATTGTACTACAAATATATACTTTTTTCTATGCCTTAGTGTAAATATTTAGTCAAAATAAATCAAGCCCTCGAAACACAAGGTTTCGAGAGCAATATCTAATCAGACACCATGCAACAACCCATAATATTTTCCTTTTAGCCGCTCCAACTCCTCATGACTACCATCCTCAACAATCCCCTTCGAATCAATATAAAGAATCCTATCCGCATTCTTAATAGTCGAAAGTCTATGAGCAATAACGAAGCTCGTCCGCCCTTTAAGCACAGTCGAAAACATCTGCTGAATAAGCTGCTCCGTCTCCGTATCAATATTACTGGTTGCCTCATCAAGAATAATAATCTTAGGGTCAGCCAAGATAAGACGAGCAAAGGATACAAGCTGCTTCTCGCCTCCTGATAACTCTGACCCCTGCCCTGTTATCTTCGTGTTATAACCCTCAGGCTTATTCATAATAAAATCATGGGCATGAACAGTCTTTGCCGCGGCTATACATTCCTCATCAGTGGCATCAGGTCTTGAGAAACGGATGTTATCCATAATAGTTCCAGAAAACAGGAAGGTATCCTGCATCATAACTCCCACACTCTTTCGTAAGGAAGCAAAGGACAGCTTTCTAATATCCACACCGTCAATCTTTATGGCACCGCTGTTCACATCGTAGAAACGGCTAAGCAGACTGACAATGGTAGTCTTTCCTGCACCCGTAGGACCCACAAGTGCAATCATCTGTCCCGGCTCCACAGTAAGATTAACGTGCTCAAGAACATTTTCTCCTGCAATGTATGAGAAGGTAACATCCTCGTAGGTTACTCTGCCTGAAATCTCATTTAACTCAACAGGATTTTTAGCCTCTACAATCTCATTTTCCGTATCGATAACCTCGAAAATACGCTCCACATTAGAGGTAATATTGGCGATTTTCTGTAATCTCTGGCATATGGTATTTATGGAGCCTGAAAATACATTCATATAAGTTGAGATAACAACGATGGAACCAAGTGTCAGCTGGGCACCCCAGTTATGGGTTATAATCATCAGTGCAGAAATATATATGGCAATGGTTCCGATTCCATTTATAACACCATGAGCCAAAGGAAAGAATAATTCCCTTACTCTTGTTGCATGCATATATTCCTTCCTGTATTTATCCGACAACTCTGCTAATATCTCGCTGTTTAGCTCCTCGCGGTTAAATGCCTTAATAACCTCAAGACCATTAATATTCTCCACAACAAATGCAGTTCTGTTGCTATATTTATTACGCTCACGAGTCATTCTATTATGGAGACTTTTCGAAAGCAGCCACATAATAACCGAAAGCGGTACGCTTATTAAAACAGCCACAAGTGCTATTCTTATTTCTATAACGCAGATGCATACAAGGGCAGCCAGCACGATAAATACATTCTGTATTATACGCACCATATCATTTACAAAGAAATCCGCCAGCTCGTCCGTATAATTGGTAACTCTTACAAGAATCTTTCCCACAGGTCTGCTGTCATAATAGTTAAAGCTAAGCTCCATAAGCTTATCGAATAAATCCTTCCTAAGCTTGCAGACAATTTCATTTCCAAGCTTTAAGGAAATGATACTTGAAATATAGCCTGCTATGGTTGAGCCAATACTTAAGGCAAACCATATGCTAAGAAGTATTATGGCATTACGAAGCATATTTTCAGGAATTACGCCCTCATCCGGCAGTACATTGTCAATAATAAGGGTATTAATAGCCGCCGGAATAAGTGAAATAATACTTGTACCGATAAGCATTAATACTACTAATATGTATGTTCGCTTATAATCCTTTGCATAAGAAATCAGTCTGCCAAGCATGAATTTATTAAATTTTTCCTGACTGACCTCGTCCTCAAAATATCTGTTTCTACTCATCTGCGTACACCTCCTTATCCATCTGCTGCTTATAAATAGCCGCATAATGCCCGTCAAGCTTCATCAGCTCATCGAAGGTTCCACGCTCTGCTATTTTGCCATTTTCCATGTATATAATCTCATCAAAATTCTTTAACGCCATAGCTCTGTGTGTGGTCATAACTATGGTTTTGCCGGTAAAGAATTCGTCAAGATTCTTAAATATCTTACTCTCAGTTTCAATATCAAGAGCACTGGTACAATCATCAAGCACCAAAACAGGTGCCCCCTTTAATAATGCTCTGGCGATTGCCACTCTCTGCTTCTGACCGCCTGAGAGACCAAAGCCCTTTTCGCCTATAACAGTGTCATAGCCCTCCGGAAATCTTACTGCAAATTCATCAACCTCTGCTGCCCTTCCGCATTTTCTTATAAGCTCGTCTGCTGCATCCGGATTTGAAAATGCTATATTTGCTGCTATGGAATTAGAAAACAGGAAAACATCCTGCATAGCATATCCAAATGCCCTTGCAATCTCGCATCTGTCGTATTCATAAGATTTCGTTCCGTCAAAGGTTAATTCACCCTCGCTATACTCCCTTATAGCCTGCATGGTCTTTACAAGCACGGATTTACCACAGCCTGTTTTTCCCATAATGCCCACCTTTTTTCCATAAGGAATATCCAATGTAACATTATCCACGAGAACCTGCTCGCCCTCTCTGACCGTAACATTTTTAAAACAGATATGTGGCTTGTTTGACATTTTCTTATCGCCATACTTTTCTGCTACCTCATCCTTTTTCTCCATCAAACCAAAGAGTCTCTTGCAGCTGACCTTATTATCCTGAATATCACCTGCCAAGAATATAATATCCACGAAATAACCGATTATGGACATCATGTAACTTAAAAATGCCGCATACTCACCTGTCGTCATTTTAAAATTAACCGTAAGAGCCACACAAATAGCCATACATATAACCATAACCACCTGGTCAGTAGTGTCAAAAAACATAAAGTATCTCTGTCTTCTCCTGCCAAGCTCCATATGTATATCTCTTAAATCCTCTGCCTTCTCATAGAAAGCCTTCCTTCTGATATCCTCTCTTCCGTATGCCTTTATAGTTCTGATACCGTATATACTTTCCTGAGTCTTTGAATTAAATTCCGAATTTTTCTCCCAACGTAGGCCATAGTATTTCTCACACATTTTAAGGAAGCCCTTGGTTATAAAAAAATACAGTGCAAAGGTTGCCACCGGTGCCACTATAAGCCACAGATTAATTCTCGCAAGAAAAATAAGTGCCACTATAATAAAGAAAATCGAATCAATCATAAATGGCACATTGGCAATATAGAAGCCTCTTATTCCGTCGCAATCCGAATTAACTATGGTAATCAAATCTCCCGGCGAATAATCCTTCATAATTCCTGTTCCGTAAGAATTAATTTTATTAAGCACGCTGAGCTTAAGCCTGTTATCACAGCCTATAGAAAAATAATGTGCCACATTCCATCTGACATAAAAGGTCACAAAATATGTCACGATGAATACCATAAAGGTTGCCACCATAACTAGCATTATCTGCCATAGATTGTCAGCCGGAATGTCTTCTATCAAGAACATGAATATACTGCTGTTTTCTACCGGTGCTTTGCCAAGTGCCGGGTTGATTACCCTGTCTACTATGATTGATACAATCTGTGGGGTTACAAGAGTTAGGATGCCTTGGAATAAGCCTAAGATTACGCATATTATAAGGATTGGGTATATGCGTTTGTAGTATGGTGCAGATTTTTTACAGATTTCTAACATTTATATTCTCCCTCCTTTGTTTTTCTAACATGAAATAGCCTAGTCCGCCATGCCGACTGCCTTAGTCCGCCATGCCGACCTCGATTACGCTGCGCTGCATCTCGGTCGCGGGCTTCGCCCTATGACAGAAAATAAAAAAAGACCCACTACCATGCAAGCATGGGTGAGTCTTTTTATATTTCCTGTCGCATGGCTCATTGCCATCGCGAATAGTTATCTCTTTGAGAACTGTGGAGCTCTTCTCGCAGCCTTTAAGCCGTACTTCTTTCTCTCCTTCATTCTTGGGTCTCTTGTTAAGAAACCAGCCTTCTTAAGAACTGGACGGAAGTCAGCATCTGCCTTGCAAAGTGCTCTTGCGATACCGTGTCTGATAGCACCAGCCTGACCTGTTGTACCACCACCGTGTACGTTTACTAAAACGTCATACTTGTCAGCTGTCTCTGTAGCTGCAAGTGGCTGACGAACGATAAGCTTAAGTGTCTCAAGACCAAAATACTCATCAATGCTTCTCTTATTTATTGTAATGTTGCCTGTACCTGGCATAATATATACTCTTGCGATACTGCTCTTTCTTCTACCTGTTCCGTAGAACTTAACGCTTGCTTTTGCCTTAGCCATTGTATTTTCCTCCTATTTTTCCTTTAATTAAAATGTCAATGTCTCTGGCTTCTGAGCTGCATGATCATGCTCAGGGCCTGCATATACATGAAGTTTAGTGTACATCTGTCTTCCTAATGGTCCCTTTGGAAGCATACCCTTAACTGCAAGCTCAACTGCTCTCTCAGGCTTCTTAGCCATAAGCTCTCTAAGAGTTGTCTCCTTCATACCACCTACATAATCTGAGTGATTGTAGTAAATCTTCTGATCTAACTTCTTACCAGATACTGCTACCTTATCTGCATTAACTACGATAACGTAATCACCTGTATCCATGCTTGGTGTAAATGTAGGCTTATTCTTACCTCTTAACACCTTAGCGATCTCTGAAGCGAGACGACCTAATGTATATCCTGTAGCGTCAACTACGTACCATTTTCTTTCAATTGTTGCTGGACTAGCCATAAAAGTTTTCATTGGTTTACCTCCTTGAAAATTTAAACAAAATTTAGTTAGTATATCGTAAAGTGCTATACCGGGGCTTTGGCTAAACACCTACTTTCGTACTGTCACAGTTGTATATTATATAATATGGAAATTCCTGTGTCAACCGATTTTTTACCTTTTTTTGACGATTTTTTGATTTTATCCACATTGCCTGGCGTTTTCTGCTTGATTTATCCACAATAACAGGGTATAGACTTCCCCTTAATGTTGATAATGCCTATAAAAACTCTATTTTTTTCAGGGTAAGCCCCTTTGCAGGAGCTGTTGGACCTGCCTGCTGTCTGTCCTTAGATTCGATAATTGTCTCAAGAGCCTCAGGAGCAATTCTACCTGCTCCCACCTGAATAAGGGTTCCAGCTATAATTCTTACCATATTATAGAGAAAACCGTTTCCGCTTATGGTTATAGATATCATCTCATTATTACGTTCAATATTAAGACTGTACACCGTACGCACAGAGGTCTCAGTCTGCGCACCTGCCGCCTTAAAGCAGCTAAAGTCATGCTCACCAATTATATACTGTGCCGCCTGCTTCATTTTATCAATGTCCAGACTTCCTCTGTAAAAATGTGTATTATGCCTGCGGTTTGGGTCAGGAAGAGGTGTATTTAAAATATTATACTGATAGGTTTTTATGCTGTCGCAATGTCTTGGATGAAAATCCTCTGCTACCTGCATAGACTCCGTTACTACTATGTCCTCCGGCAATAGATTATTAAGGGCATATTTAAGCTTCTCTGCCGGAATGGAGGTTTCTGCATCAAATACAGCCACATTTCCATCAGCATGCACGCCTGCATCGGTTCTGCTGGCTCCTATAAGCTCTATTTCGCCCTTTAAGAGGGTATTTAGAGCAATCTTAAGTTTTCCCTCAACAGTTACATCATTAGGCTGTATCTGCCAGCCTGAGTAGTTTGTACCGTCATATGCAACACGCAATAAATAACGCATAAAAATCTCCTATAGAAATAGCACCTTTATTGCTATCATAACAGCCAGATAAGCAAATATTATAAGGTATGCCATGTAATCTCTCTTAGTGTATTTTAAAGGCTTCATCTTGGTTCTTCCACTGCCGCCGCGATAACACTTTGCCTCCATGGCAGTCGCCAGATCAAAAGCCCTTCTAATTGCAGATATAAAAAGCGGAACCAAAAGCGGAACCATCGCCTTAGCCTTCTTAATTAGTCCGCCTGTCTCAAAATCCGCACCTCTTGCCTGCTGTGCCTTCATTATTTTGTCCGTTTCTTCCACAAGAATAGGAATAAATCTAAGTGCAATGGACATCATCATGGCAATCTCGTGTACCGGAATTCTAACTATTTTTAGGAATCCGAGACTTTTCTCAAGTCCATCCGTCAAATCATTCGGTGTAGTTGTAAAGGTCATAAGTGATGAGCCCATAATAAGGAAAATAAGCCTTACTGCCATGGAAACAGCCAGAATTATTCCTTCCTTGGTCACTCTTATCTTCCATATCTGTATCAGAACCTCGCCATCAGTCAGAAATATATTAAAAACCACACTGAATAACAGCAGGAATAATACCGGCTTTAAGCCTCTTAAAATGAATTTTACCGGCACAGTGGACACTTTTATGCAGCCGAAGAGAAAAACACCTGCTACGGCGTAAATCAACGCATTCTGCCCAAGAAAAAGTGATATAATGAATATCAGTGTCCAAAAAAGCTTCACTCTCGGGTCAAGCTTATGAATCTGTGATTTTCCCGGATAATATTGTCCTATTGTAATATCTCTAAGCATAGTTATCTTCTTTCCTTAATTATTAAGCAAAGTCTTAAGCTCCTTAACAGCTTCTTCCATTGTAAGCAGGCTGGTATTAACATTAAGACCATTTTTATTAAGCTCATTTAAAATATAGGTAAGCTGCGGTGCGGCAAGCCCTACCCTCTCAAGCTCCTTATACTGCGCAAATACATTTCGTGGAGTATCGTCATACATAACACTTCCCTGATTCATCACAATAATCCTATTAACGTATTTAGCAACGTCCTCCATGCTGTGTGAAACAAGAATAACCGTAATACCGGTTTCCTCATGAAGCTTTTTTATCTGGTCAAGAATCTCGTCACGTCCCATCGGGTCAAGTCCGGCTGTTGGTTCATCAAGTATTAAAACCTCCGGCTTCATGGCAAGTACTCCGGCAATAGCAGCTCTTCTCTTCTGACCTCCCGACAGCTCAAATGGAGAATGATAAAACAGCTCCTTAGGAAAGCCAACCATCTCAAGTGCCTCAAACGCCCTTAATTCAGCTTCCTTTTTACTCAGTCCCAGATTCAGCGGACCAAAGCACACATCCTTAAAAACATCCGTTTCAAAAAGCTGATGCTCCGGATACTGAAAAACAAGACCAACCTTGCTTCGAAGCTCCTTCATATTATAATTTTTATCATAAATATCCTGTCCATCATAGTATATACTGCCGCTTGTAGCCTTTAAAAGCCCGTTTAAATGCTGTGTCAGGGTAGACTTTCCCGAACCTGTATGCCCGATAAGCCCTATAAATTCACCTTTCTCAATAACAAGGTTAATGTCCGTAAGGGCATTCATTTCAAAGCCGCTGCCTTGTGCGTATATGTGATTGACTTTATCAAGTATTATCGACATATGTCCTCCTGTAATAATTACTTTTAAAAAATGGGGATTGTGACGCCCTCTGTGGTTTTATATATGTTATTATTCCGGGCCGTTCGCACTTAGTTGGGGCACGTAGCGGTACATAGGGCGGCAAAGGACACCGCCCAAGTACCGACGGCCCCAAATGCCCTGCATAATAACATATATAAAACCACAGTGAACTTCACATCCTCTACATTTTTAATAGTGTAATATATTAGCTGTCGTGCTTGTAATTATACACGCAAGCATCCGTCCTGCAACACTAATACATCTAATAAGCTACCCGTTACGCTATTTCCTCTTACTTAAAATTTCGGCAACAAGCTCGTCTATAGTAAGTATGCCACGGCTCATTGGTATGCCGGATTTTTCGAGTTCAAATGCAAGTTCGGTAGTCGATGGCACATCTAAGCGCAGAGCTTTTAGCTGTTCTACGTGGGAGAATACCTCCTTTGGTGTTCCTTCAAGAACTATTTTACCCTCGTCCATTACGAATACTTTGTCTGCACCTATTACCTCATCCATGTAATGTGTAATAAGGACTATGGTAACTTTTTCTTCCTTGTTCAGCTTTGTTATGGTTTTTATTACTTCCTTACGTCCGTTAGGGTCTAACATGGCAGTTGGCTCGTCAAGGATTATGCATTTTGGCTTCATGGCGAGAATTCCTGCTATGGCAACACGCTGCTTCTGACCTCCTGAAAGCTTATTTGGCGAATGATGGCGGAACTTTGTCATATCAACAGCATTAAGACTAAAATCCACACGCTCCCATATTTCCTCAGTAGGTACGCCTAGGTTCTCCGGTCCAAAGCCTACATCCTCTTCCACTATAGTCCCGATTATCTGATTATCCGGATTCTGAAATACCATTCCTGCACTCTGACGTATATCCCAGATACGCTCCTCATCCTTGGTATCAATCCCATCAACCCAGATAGCCCCCTCTGTCGGACTAAGCAACACATTAATATGCTTAGCAAAGGTAGACTTCCCAGAGCCATTATGCCCCAAAATAGCAATAAACTGCCCTTCCTTTATATCAAGAGAAACATTATCTACTGCCGTGTTAACGTTCTCCACATTTCCCTCTTCATCTCTGACAATATATTCAAATGTCAAATCCTTAGCTTTAATAATTCCCATATCTTCCTCCATAGAAGTATGTACTATTATTTTCTATATCAATAGCAAACTTTTCTATTTTCCAATATAAGTAGAATATATTTAGTTCCCCCCAATGTCAAATAAAATTTCAAGTAACGCTCAATTTATTTGCCAGCCCATTCGCTCTTCTCTTATTGTTTTGCGAAGCACACTAGATTTTCTTGGCGTTTGTAAGGGGCGGGGGCGGGCATATAGGGCTTAGCAGGGCGACTATGGGAGTGAATTAGTATTCCTTATATCCCGCCTTCAAGACCAGCAGTAATTTGCCCAAGGACGGGCAAATTAGGGGCAATAAGGCATGGATGCCGCCTTTGCCCCGGCTGTGTCCGGCAGCCACCACCTAACCGCGAGATATTAGGAATACTTATTCACGTACATCAAAGCCCTGCTAAGCCCTATATGACCCCCAGCCCCGCAGCACGACCCCCACAAAAACCACCC
>JAZQLB010000202.1:0-11173 GCA_045542475.1 Lachnospiraceae bacterium
GTATCTAAAACTTTCTTCATCAAAACTTCCTCCTGTAAAGCAGTAAAAATCATATTATTTAGACGTCCTATAATAAGCCTAAGTGAATTAAAAATTAATTTCAATAGTTTTTTTAAAAAAAAGATATCTAAGTTAATAGACATCTTTTTCACAACATAAAATTCAAATTAATTCTTGTTTCCCTTAAAATATCAATTAAAACTCCGCATTCTCCATAAGCCACTTTGCTACAGCATCCTCATCATTGCTTCCTATCACGCCCGTAGCCATGTCCTTTAACCTATCAACAGCATTTGCCACCGCATAACATTCATCCGATATCTGAAACATAGGAATGTCATTAACAGCATCACCAAAGCTCACCACCCTGTCGCAGTTCCATAAGCTTTTCAGGCGGTTAATGGCATTAGCCTTGGTCGCCTCCTTTGGCATAATCTCACACCAGTATTCCGGTCTGTACAGTTCCTGCTGAAAGGTGCAGGTATACTCATCACTATTCTTAAATTCCTCATATATAGGAACTAATTCTTCCTTTTCACCGATACAGGTAAAATAGAAAATATCTCCGTCATACAAATGGCGCTCATCCTCCAATGGTCTTAGACGCTTATCTCCTGCTCTTGACTGCTTATAACGTATAATTCCCTCATTCTCCTTTGTTATAACCCAAGATACCTTTTCCACCTTATCCACGTAGGAATATACCAAAGGATATATGCCATGCTCCCTAAGCTTTGCAATTACCTTGTCAGTTTGCTCCTTAGTAAATGAAGCTGATGCCAGAATCTTGCCTGTAGCAGGCTCCATAATAAAGGTTCCATTATATGCTATAACGGGAATTTTGGTAGACAGCCCTTCCGTCACCACAGATGCCGATACCAGCGAACGGGCTGTTGCATATGTAAAAAGCATTCCCTTTTCTACGAGACTGTTAATTACTTCTATGCTGTAAGGGTTAATCCTATCCCTTGTATTAAGCAATGTACCATCAAGGTCGGTAACATAGAGTGTTTTCATAGCCACTCTTTTAAACAAAACAGGCGTAATGGCAGGATATGTAAGATTATCCGGCAGCATATCAAACTCCTTAACCTCCGCCATCTCACTATCAGGTATCGCCTCAAGTCTATGAATATCCGCTACAAATACAACGCCTGCCGCCCCATGACTGACATCCGGCTCTCCATTCTCAAGAAAATTTCCAGCCCAGTAATCACACAACGGCTTAATATCATACTCCACCGCCCCCGACTCCTCATACAGCTCACGCTTTGCGGCATCAAGCGCACTCTCACCAGCTTCAATATGCCCCCCCTGTGTCTCCCATGTTGTTCTGTCCTTGTGACGGCTTAAAAGAATCCTTCCATTATGCTTTGACAAGACCACTACATATTTATAATTCTTTAGTGTCCCAAGCGGATATGTTTTACTCTCCATAATTCTCTCCTGTACCTTTTACAGATATTTCTTAAAAAACTCCAAAAATCCGTCCTCAACCGCCACCGTATCAAGCTCTGACGGGTCTAAATCGTAATAATATTTCCCGGTCTTTATATCTATGGATAAGCTGTCTAGCGGAAAGCCCTTTTTTCTCGTCTTATGCGGCACTGAGGTTATAATAAACGGCTCGCTTGCCATGCTTTCCTCCATGCCTTCGTAGCTGTGGTCTGCATCCTTTATAAAGCAGATGGCATTACGATATTTTGCTGTCAAATCACCATATTTTTTTGCAAGTCCCGAATAATACGCCAGCATTTCATCATCCGTAAGATATTTTCCGTTAATTGTCCTTACATGTACTCCCGGCTGTTCGTTCTCAGGAATATTGTCTATATAGAGACCTGAATCACAGGAGAATACAGGAATTCCGAATGCCTCATAATATGCCGAAGCCTTTTTCCTTGCATTCTCAAGGGGTGTTTTTCCATCCTCCAATACATCCGGTATCTCCTTATTCAAATCCTTAAGCCCTATTAGCTCTATGCCAAGAGGAGCCAGCCTTCTTTGCATTGAGGCTAATTTAGCCGGGTTTCCTGTTCCGTATAATAATTTCTGTAACATTTTATTTCTCCTAAGCATTACCTGTTAACTTTGGCAAATACTGTCTATCCATTCAAATAATTCTTCCAAATCGTAATCTCCTGCATGAGGCACATCCCAAGGTGCATGATAATCCACATCGCAGCCTGCTTCCTTAAGCTTAAGTGTCAGTATGGCTGAAATAGCAAGGGAGGTATCCCTGTCACATTCGCCGTGGCGGATTCGCCAGTGCTTTGCCATTGTGGTGGCTTTATCATTAATGTAATTCATTGGGTTAAGCATTTTAATAACTGCTTCTTCTGCTAAAGCCCCACCCTCGTGACTATGCTCTGCACCAAACCTTGTAAAATGCCTTGCGTATATCTTATCCGAACCAAATAAATCATTTTCCGGACTCTTTAATGTTAAATCATCAAAAGCAGGTGCCACCTTCATTCGGCTTATATCATGAACGTAAGCCTCCCAGTCCGTTGCCACAGCCTTGCCGTCTTCTATAGTCAGCCATTCTTTCTTGCTTACATCAATACCTGACCTTATAGCTCTGTTTGCTGACTCCAATATAACTGATTTCATGTACTCCTTAAAGCTTCCGTTTCCTTCCTCGTCAAGAGTAAGACTTGTCCCATCCTCCGCTTTAAGACCAAGGCTGTTTAAATAAGCAGGGAATAAGGCTTTAAGCTCCTTAGAAAGCTGTATCTGCTCATTAGTTAATCTGCCATCAACCCTTGTAAAAGTCCACTGCCCATTTTCCTGTTTGCCATGAACACGATTATATTCATCCTCACCACAAAATTCCCACTCATACGCCATATCCGCATGCTCCAGATTGGTAATCGGACAATAGCAGGATGCCGCAAATATTTCATCTCCCGCATCGGCTGCTCCAAGCTCCTGTAAATACGACTCGTAATCAGGATGATTGCCCGTGGCACCCATAAGCGAGGATAAGGCTCCGCCTGCACTGGTTCCGTTAGTTATAATTTTATTCATATCACCGGGAAGCTCATCCCTGTAAAAATGCAAAAATCTTACCGCTGCCTTATAATCCACTATGCACGCCGGAGCCTTGCCATTATATTCACCATCTTCTCCCTGTTGGTCTCTTCCACGAATCGCCGGAATGGCTACTATATAGCCACGCATAAGGGCACGAAGGATTGTATTTAGCACCAGCCTGCCATCTCGCCGGAAGCACTCAGGATTACCAAGACCCCCCGGCTTGTAGCCTCCTACATGATTTGGCATGAAAACCGGTGCAGTGCTTTTAGTATAGCCATTAATTGCTTCCCCCTGATAGTAGGCTTCCGGAACAAAGATATTCATCTGCTGAAAATCCGGATTAACAGGCTTTGCAACGTAGCTTATATTGCGAAATGCACGATAGGTGAAATTGTTGCCATCAACTTCAATATTTTCAATAGTGTAATTGTTCTTATCAAAATCCATACATATCCTCCATATGCCTCTTATACTTACATTTCCAATCAGAGCCTTGTAGACCTTACAAACAGCTGGTCAGTTGAACCATAGATGGTTTCATAATCCCCCAGCTTCTCAAAGCCATATTTTTCATAAAGTCCCTGCTCTGACTAGAATCTGTAAACCATATTAATATATTGCGGCAATTCCTCATCCACATATCCCGAATCAACAAAGCCTGCCTTTTCATAGGTATGTATTGCAGCCTCATTGGTTCTGTCAACAGAAAGCTCTATCATGGGATATTTTGGTGATTTTTCATATAACTTAATAAGCTGCCACAGTGCCTTACTGCCATAGCCCTTGTTCTGATGATTTTTATCCACCATCATCTCCATCAGATAGTAGCATGCCGGCTCCTCATTAAGCTCATAAATTAATATAAGTCCAACCTTCTTATTCTCTGCTGTTATGGCGTACACTCTTGCATTCTCGTTACGATGCAGCCATGCTCTTGCAAGAATGCCCTCTGTGGATGGAACGTATTTTTTTTGGGTGTCTGCTACACTTAAATTAAGAATATCTCCAAAATCTTCATCCTCAATTTCGCTTAACCAAACTGAACTATTCATATGCTCTGTCTCATATCCATTATCAGACACCATCACACCGGCAACCGCCTGCACCATCACCAAACATGGGTTATGCTCATCCCACAGGGTTGGAAAGCACTCCAATTCCTTAAAGCCCACCTTCTCGTAAAATAATCGTGTCCTGTCATACTCCGCATAATGCCCGGCATCCACGGTTTTAACCTGAAGGAATTCGTAGCCCTTATTCTTTGCATAGGCAGCAAAGCTGTTAAACAAGCTCTGACCAATTCCTAAGCGGTGATATTTCTTTAGCACACCCATAACATATATCTCGGCGGTATATTTACTAGTCTCCTTAAGAGCTATAAAACCTGCGTATTCACCATTCCTATAATATGCAAAAAACGGCATGGTCTTACTGTTTTCGATATATTCCCTTGTGCTTTCAGGAATTCCGAACCACTCTGACAAATCCGATAATATAGTATCTGCAATGTGCTTTTTCTGCTCAGAATCTGCTATCCATCTTACTCCGTCTTGGTAAGCCTCCCTTGTCATCTCATAATCCACACTTGACTGCCACTCTCCAAGCTGGTCCTTCCATGCATTATGATTATCCCGAAGCCTCGTCCCAAGCCCTTTGTTCTGATATTCCTCCTCGCAGATTTTAATTCCAATCTCAGCAATACCATCCTTAATATCGTATGACATTTCGCCAATCCTAATATTTCCTGCCTCGGTTATACATCTCTGTGAAAGGCTCACCTCATTCTCCATAATAATCGCCTGTGTAACCTCAAGAGGCTCATTCAAGCCATTTGGAAAACCTGCGTGTGCCATTACCCTGCCGTCATTCCACCATGCGTTAAGCTGTACTGCATCTGCTAACTTAGCACTACGGATTACTAAATTATCCTTTTCAATTCTGATTAAGTGTCTTCTGACATTCTGTTCACTCATTTTGTGACCTCCATAAATATAATGGAGGATTATTTTCCCTGCATCCTCCTTACAGGTCTGTTTGTGTTCATCATTCTTCTCATATAATAATCCCGTCCTTTCTCTGTATATTCTATTGGTATTTTACAATAATGTATGGGGTTTATCAATAAATGAGAGGATTGTTTTTTTAGAATAATTCTATTTCAATTACATAATCTAATATTGATAATTTAGTGTTCACTATTGACATAACACACTTTTACGCTATACTATTATCAGAGATAATTTTCTATCCTTATGTTTGTTGCTACTCGATATGCAACTAAAATAAAGTCGAGTTCAAATGTTTGTCGCTACTCGATATGCGACGCACTAAGAGGTCGAGCTCAAATGTTATAAACTCCGTTCCTTTGAATGGAGTTTATTTATTATCATTAAGAAAGGATTTGTAAATAAAAAATGAATACTATGACAGCATCTCCAATACCCCTGTAAGAATTAATGGTGTTTTTGAAAGAGAGCTGGTTGAAAAAGCTAAACGAGTTCTTGCGCTTCAACGTCAAGGTATTAATTTGATTTTCCCAGATATTCTCTCCATCGAAGCCCATCTCCTAAAAAAATAATCCGAGGAACAGCACTACCTGCACCTCAGATTATCTGACTACTCATTATCAAATTTTTTCCTCAAAAATCCTACAATAAACGGTATACTAACCAAGCCCGTCAACACATCCGCAATCGGCTGGGATATCTGAATTCCTGTCAAGCCCCAAAACCTCGTTGTAATAAGCAGCGTCGGTATAAACATAAGCCCCGAACGAAGCAGAGATAAGAATGATGACATGGCTGCATTTCTTGTACTCTGATATAGCATATTAATCGGTACTGACAATACCAGCCCCAGCACACCTACACACGCACATCTAAGAGCAAAGGTTCCTATTCTTATTACCTCCTCACTCTTCTGGAACATATACACTATCTGCTCTGCAAAAATAAAGCCCGGCACTGCAAGAAGGCTTATGCAGAAAAAGCCTATAACCATAGTTGCTATCAAGCCCTTTTTAACGCGGTCATATTTCTTTGCCTGATAATTGAAGCCTGCAACCGGCTGGAAGCCCTGACCAACTCCAAGACCAACACACATAACAAATGCTGAGAAGCGGTTTACCACACTCATGGCTGCAATTGCAGCATCACCGTATGGTCTTGTCAGATTATTAAGCAGACCACTTGAAATTGAGCTGAGTCCCTGTCTGATAAGCCCTGGAAATCCCACTCTGCAAATATCGGCGTATACCTTTATTTTCCTGCTTATATAACTTAATCTGATTTTACTCTGTGCCATCCTGTTAAAGAAATACAGAAGCAGTAAAAAGCTTATAAGCTGAGATACCGCCGTAGCAATTCCCGCTCCCAGAACGCCCAAATCAAATATCATAATTAAAAGATAATCACCGAAAATATTAATAATTCCACCCGACACCAGTCCAATCATGGCAAAGAATGCCTTACCCTCGTAACGCAGATTATTATTAAGTACGAAGGAGCACACCACCACAGGACATGATATAAGCACACACATACCATACTGCTTAGCATACGGCAGAATAGTATCCGTGCTTCCAAGTAATTTCATAAACGGCTCTAAAAAGATAAGCCCAAAAACCATTAGTCCAACACCTACAGCTGCTCCCGTAAAGAAGGCTGTGGAAGTATACTCCGAAGCCTCATCCGTATCCTTATCCGCCAATGCCTTTGACACCATGGAGCCCGAGCCCTGACCTAACATAAAGGCAATCGCCTGAATAATCGCCTGCAAGGTAAATAATATTCCCGTAGCCGCCTGCTGGCTCTCACCTAGGGTTCCCACAAAATATGTATCCGCCATGTTGTAGATATTGGTTACAAGCATGGATATGGTTGTAGGTATTCCCAGTGAAACAATCAGCTTCACCAAAGGAGTTTTTGTCATTTTCTCATAATATTTTTCTGATTCTGTCATTACTAAAATCGCCTTTCTCTTAATCACTAAAAAACGGACACTTTGTACCAATACACTGCGCATTTACTCTGCTGAAGGTGCAGGCAGGAGTATCGCACTCAAGCTTAACCTCATAATGCTCATTAATATATTCTACTGCTGTCATAAGGCTGATAAATCCATCTCTTTTACAGCATCTTGGACCACGGGTGCTTCCAATCCGCTCCAGTGCCCTTGAGGTAAATTTCATATGCTCGCCCCATGTTCCGTCATTGGTAAGCGGGCCGGTTCCATCTATAAATGCCAGTGCCGCACCAACAGAGGTAACTGCACCGCATACTCCCCACATGCCGCATATTGCGCCAGGCATTTTCCTACCCTCTACAGCAATCCGTTCTAAGCCTGCCTTCAAATCTATATTTCCACCTGCATTATGAAATGCCGTAAGTATGCATGCTCCGTCCAGAATATGATGTTCCGGACCGTGCATCCTGACAAAATCCATATTTACAAGCTTAAGAAATATCTCGATTGGATTCTTACTTACATTTAATTTTTCACACTCTTCAATAACTCTGTTTATTCTATCGTCAAAGCTGTATTCCATATGTATACTCCTTTTATATCAACTTTAAGTGCTGCAACGCCGGCTGAAATTCACCACATTTCTCATAATACTCGGCTGCCTCCATCTTATATCCAAGACATTCATATATAACTCCGATATTATAAAACGCAGAATACGAATTAACCCCTACCGTCTTACAATCAGAATACTTTGTTGCCTTCAAAAACTCCTCAACTGCTCTTTCAAAAAGCGAATTATTCATATATATAAGTCCCATAAGGAATTTAAAATCTGCACTATTGCCAAATTCATCATATATATTCTCAAAAAAGAGGGCTTCCTTAGCCCTTTGGCTATTAATAAGAGCATATCCATAAGTCTCCACCATTTCAATAACATATTCAAGCTTTGGATTAAGGTCATAGCTTAAGCCCTGGGAAAAATACTCCACAGCCTGCTCATAATCCTGTGTCATGAAATAACTCTTTCCCAGCTGATACAAAACGTATGGGATATCTCCTTCCTGCTCCTTTTGTGCTTGAAGCACTTCCAGCTCCTTAAGAAGCATATTAATATTTCTTTCAGCCTTTCTTTTGGCATCTTCCTCTGATAAATCATAGCCGGTATGACCAATTACAACCGGCGTCTGATATGTTGCACGAGGTTCGCCTGATATTGTCACAATCTGCTCATGAATTCTGCCCTCAAATATACATTCTTCTTTGCTAAATATTCGACTGACCCACTCCTTGTTTTCCTGCTTAATTCCATTTTTTGTAATGATATTATTGATTTGTATACGACCAACCTTCCCTTTATGCAGCCGTAATAGGCTTTGAAGTAGTCCTATATCCATGGACTCCAGATACTCGTCACAATCTATTATCATTATATATGTATTGGATGCCTTGGAAATCGAATAATTCCTCGCAGCCGCAAAGTCATTACACCATTCAAAATCATATATATGATCAGTATATTTCTTCGCAATTTCCTTAGTGCGGTCTGTAGAACCGGTGTCTACCACTACCAGTTCAAATCCGGTATCGGCAAAGGATGAAAGACATCGTTCTATATTCTTTTCCTCGTTTTTAGCAATAATACATATAGATATCATAACACCGTTCTCCTATCCACTAATATTTATTCATATACCAGCCGATTACTCCATTCTTTTTTACCAGTGAACCATATGAAGTATCAGCTATCAGGCTCAGTCTATCTCCTACCGCTATTTCCAGCTCTGTATTGGCAAAATCATCGCAATGCAGCTCATCCTTTGAAGTATACAGGTAAGCTTTCGGAGCCACAAATACTGTGCCGCTTGATATAGCTTTAAGCCTTACATAATCTCCCGCATCTTCTATAAGCTCCACCACACTGTCAAAATATCTTATAAGAAAATCTGCTTTTTTCCCGTGCTGTGGCTTATCCGCAACAATAACCGGACATCCGTCATAAGCGCTTGCGCCTATTTCCTCCATTGCGGCATAGGCATTAGGAATTAAAAGTGCATTTAGCTGTGCTCCCATCTTCAAGGCACAACCACCATCTATACTGATTATATGTCCATTATAATCAAAGCATGGATTAAGGTTACTTTCTGTATCATAATAAAGACAGGTTGGCCAATGACCTACTACAACACATTTCTTAAAGCTCAGTCCCTTTTTCATAAAAGCATCAATCTTAAGGTATTTAAAGGCTTCGCTTGCAATAAGCTCCTTCTCATCTTCCGTATCAATTCCCGCATGCACAAAAATAAAATTACCACACATAAGTATAGTTGGAAGCTCCCTTAAGAATTCCAGTTCCCTGCCGTATTCCTTTATTAGCAGCTTCTTTAAATCAGGAATCGTAGACATATCAAGCATGTCCATATCTATTCCAAGCTCATTAAACATATCCAGAAAAAAGCCATTTTTCCATACATTCTTTGACCAATAAAGACCCTTTAAAAATGCCTCATTGCCCTGCTCTGAGCAATCGAAAAAATTGCCTATTTTACCATATTCCAGATTACCCATAGCGGCATACACATTAGGATTAGTTTCCTTAAGCTTTAGAATATATCTGACTGTATCAAGGCTTTTTGGTCCCTTCTCAATTATGTCCCCAACGATTATTAAGTTATCCTCGTTAGTGTAATTAATCTTTTTTAGCACACCTTCAAGCAAATCCACACAGCCATGAATGTCACTGACTGCAATAATTCTGTTATTAAGATTAGTAGTAAGCTTTTGTATCTTCGTCTCCATAATTTTCCCCTATATCAAAAATATTTCTGCAGCCAATACAACCACACAGCAGGCAACTGCAACCTTAAATAACCCTGCACCAAACCACGCAGCCACTATTCCCACAACTAACGCCAGCACTCCCGATATAGGACTCTGAGTGGCATTAACAATCGCCGGAAATGTCATTACCGCCAGTGTAACATATGGTACATAAAATAAAAAGGACTGGATAAAACGATTCTTAATAGGCTTACGAATCAAGGTAAATGGCAGCACTCTTATACCATAGCTTACCACCGCCATTGTCAGAATATATAAATACATATTTCTCATTATTTTGCCGCCTCCTCATCTGTATTTCTTGGAAAAAGAATAGCAGCTGCCGCCGATATTACTACAGTAAGGATAATAGTCCGGGTTCCATCCGCAATCTCAGAAACCACCGGAAGGTATGTAGCTGCACTGCTTAACATGAAGCATATTATAATAAGTACTGCAATCATTTTACTTTTTCTTGCCGGAGGGATAATAACTGCAAGGAACATTCCATACAATGCAACACTTAATGCACTAACAAGCCTTGCAGGCATAAGATTACCTGCTATTGCCCCTAGTGCGGTTCCAATAGCCCATAGTGGTATTGATGTAAGCATTGCGCCATAGCTGTAATAAGGTTTCAGATATCCCGGTCGTCCAATGGCAATACCAAACAGCTCGTCCGTTACACCAAATGCCATCATAAAACGATGCCTGAATGGTATTCCGCTCTCCAGACGCTGGCTCATGGCACAGCCCATTAAAAGATACCTTGCATTAGTTATAAAAGTAATAATGGCAATCTCAAGACAAGTGGCACTTACCGCAATAAGTGAAAAGCCGGCATATTCTCCTGCCGATGCCACACAAAGCAGGCTGGCAAGTAAGCCCTGAAACGGATTAAGTCCTGCCTTTCTAGCCATAATTCCAAGTGAAAAGGACACCGCCAGATAGCCAAGACCTATGGGTATGCCATCCTTCATGCCCTTTTTGAAAATTGATTGATTATCTATTGATTTCATTGAATATTTATCGCTTGTCATAAAAATACCCTGCCTTTCTTGCAGGGTATATTATACATCATTTATTGTTCTTAGTAAAATAGATTCGGATTATACAGAATACAAATATATGCCTGCTCATACTCCCATAAAATCTCGAAAAAATGTTATTCACTTTCCAATACCTTTGGTGGTTGATTCATAGTATACCTCCTTTTATGACAGATTTTCTGTACATCAAAAAAGGAATATTGCATTTTTCCAGCTCATAAAACCACTATTTATACATTTCACGCAATATAAAAATCCAATTCTTGCCCTTCTTGTTATTTATTTTTATAATTATATAT
>JAZQLB010000203.1:0-1603 GCA_045542475.1 Lachnospiraceae bacterium
AGCAAATTTAGCCTCCGGTGTCTCTCCTTCTTCAAACTCACGCCATAAACCTATTAACCGCTCTCCTTGGTCATCAGGGAGCATGGCATATATTCTCTGTGCCGCTGCTTCCTCTCTGGCCGCCTTTGATTTGTGAGCTTCTTCATCATAGGCATAGGTATCTCCTGCATCTATTTCCACTAAATCATGAATTAATAGCATGGTTATTGTTTTAAGCACATCTATTTTTTCATTGGCATATTCTGATAAAAGAATGGTCATAAGTGCCATATGCCATGCATGCTCTGAATCATTCTCCTTACGAATGCCATCTGCAAGATAAGTCTGCCTGAAAATATTCTTTTCCTTATCAGCCTCAACAATAAAGTCAAACTGCTTTTTTAATCTCTCCTTATCCATAATATTCCTCCTAAAAAATCAGGAGAGGAAGTATCCTCTCCTGAACGCTTTATCCTAAATATTAGTATGTTAATCTGTCATATAATTCCTGATATTTTCCTGCCGAGTTAGTCCAAGAATAATCTGTTGTCATGGCTCTGTCAATTATCTTGTTCCATTCTCTCTTCTTCTCATAGTATACATACTTAGCATAATTAATGGTATTCATCATCTCATGTGCATTATAGTTAGCAAATGAGAAGCCTGTACCCTTACTCTCATACTCATTATATGGCTCAACCGTATCCTTAAGACCACCTGTTTCTCTTACAATAGGAACTGTACCATATCTAAGCGACATAAGCTGGCTGAGACCACATGGCTCAAATAATGATGGCATTAAGAAGGCATCACATGAAGCATATATCTTATGCGATAAATCCTCTGAGTAATATATATTAGCTGATACTCTGTCAGGATATTTCCAAGCATAATGTCTGAACATATTCTCATACTTGGCTTCACCTGTTCCCAGCACAACAAGCTGAACATCCTCACTGCAAATCTGTTCCATCATATAAGCAATTAAATCAAAGCCCTTCTGGTCGGTAAGTCTCGAAACAATACCTATCATAAATTTCTTATCATCAACGGCAAGATTAAGTTCCTTCTGGAGTGCTCTCTTATTCTTAATCTTCTCCTTGCGGAAGGTCTTCTGATTATAATTAGCCACAATTCTCTTATCCGTCTCAGGATTAAAGTCCTCGTAATCAATACCATTAACAATACCTGATAAGCAGTTAGAACGTGCTCTCATAAGACCATCTAACTTCTCACCATAAAATGGTGTCTTAATCTCCTCAGCATAGCTGCTGCTTACTGTGGTAACAGCATCCGCATATACGATACCACCCTTAAGATAGTTGGAATCACCATAAGCCTCTAGCTTATCCGCTGTGAAGAAATAAGGAGGAAGTCCTGTAATGTCCTTAACCTTCTTTAAATCCCAGATACCCTGGAACTTAAGATTATGTATGGTCATAATAGACTTCATATCCCTGAAAAATTCTCCCTCATGGAAGCGCTCCTTCATATACACAGGAATAAGTCCTGTCTGCCAGTCATGGCAGTGAACGATATCCGGCTTAAAATTAATTAATGGCATAGCCGATAGAGCCGCCTTACTAAAGAATGCAAACTTCTCAATATCCTCATGAATGTTTCC
>JAZQLB010000204.1:0-17143 GCA_045542475.1 Lachnospiraceae bacterium
CAGAATATATGAGAATTCTTGCGGAGGCATATAGCACCGAGGATAGAGTAGCATTTTATGAGTTTATGAGAAGTCTGGATGCACTTAAGGTTTCTATGGTAGGGGATGAAAAGACCATAGTATTGTCGGCGGATTCGCCGCTTGCCCAGATTTTTAATGGCTGGGAATAAGCAAAAAGGGAGTATAATTAATATATAGAACGTGATTAAAGGTCATACAAGGGCTGCGTAAAACGGGGAAAGGCGCAATATTGTATGACCTTTGTTTTTTTAGGATTTTCCCCCTACATTTTGGTGTAAAAGAAGGGTTGTAATATTAAAAAGTTGGTGATATAATTTATAAAAATAGGTATTTAGGACTAGGGAATTGTTTTTTAGATAATAAGGCGGGATGTGAAATGGCGAAAAAAGTATGCTTTGTAGCCTCATCAGGCGGACATTTGGAAGAGATATCACGTTTAAAAGAAATAGAAGCTAAGTACGACTCTTTTCTGGTAACGGAGAAGAGTGATTTTGAAGTGAAGAATTTTTGTGAAAAGAAGTATTACATATATCAGATGAACAGAAAAGAGCTGTTATTTCTGCCTAAGCTTTTATGGCTTTTTGTGGTTGCATGGAGAATGCTGCATAAGGAGAAGCCGGATTTTATAATTACAACAGGAGCACTGGCGGCATATCCTTTCTGTATTATTGGTAAATATATGGGAATGAAGGTTATATACATAGAATCCTTTGCAAGGGTTCATCATCCATCCCTGACAGGTAAGCTTCTGTATAATTTTGCGGATTTATTTATTGTACAGTGGGAGGATATGCTTGAGCTGTATCCTAAGTCTGTATTGGGAGGTGGTATTTTTTGATACTTGTTACATTGGGTACACAGAAATTTCCTATGAACAGACTTGTTGAGGCTGCTGATAAGATGGCACAGCAGACTGACGAGGAGGTTTTTGTGCAGACAGGTAATTCTACATATACCCCCATACACTGCAAGCATAGTCAGTTTGTGGATACTGCTTCATTTAAGAAGATGATTGAAGAATGCAGTGTGCTGGTTACTCATGCAGGTGTTGGTTCCATTATGACAGGTATTAATGCAGGCAAGCCTATTGTCTGTGTGCCGAGACTTGTGAATTTCGGGGAGCATGTGGATGATCACCAGCAGCAGATTGCAGAGGCATTTGACAGCAAGCATTGTGTATTGTGCTGTACGGATGTGGACAGACTGGGTGATTATGTGGAGATGGCAAGAACCTATGATTTTAAGCCATATATTGTACCGGGTGGTAAGATAGAAGATATTATACTTAATTTTATGAAAATATTCGACTGACGGAGATGGTGTCATGAATAAAAATAATGTTGGTGCCAATACCAATGTGTCACAGATGTGCATGGATGTTCTGGCGTTAATTATTGCTGCCGTGTTGGCGGTAATGATAATTCATGGAAGCATGGGATATGTGAATTTTGGATATTTTGCGGCGGTATTAATTGTTTTTTCTATAGTATATATATTGTCAAATAAGGAAGCCAGATTATATAATGTTACGCTGTTTTTCTATTTTGACAGATTCTTTAAGATAATTACCAAGTCATGGGCGATTTCAGCTATAACTGTGGCAGTTTTGCTATTTGCATTTGATGTGGAGGTGGAGGTAAGACACTTCTACTTTACTTTTCTTGTGCTTTCGTATTTTATGCTTTGGATTAATATGGTTGTAAGTCATTTTGTCAGGAGAATGCGCAATGATGTGCAGGCTCCAAGAGTAGCATATGTGGGATATTATGAGGAATATCAGAAATTTAATTATTTCCTTAATAAGACCAGCATTAAGGTGGAGCAGATAGGCTACATTGTTAATGATGATGACGAAAGCGATAAGCATGATGGAGTGGTTAATGTTATTGGTAAGCTTAAGGACCTTGAGGAAATAATAAGAAATTGCAGGGTGGATCAGATATATTTCATGCAGAGGAATGAGGACAGGCTCTCTGATATACAGCCATATGTGGATATCTGTACAGAGATGGGTGTTACCGTTAAGGTGGTAATTGATTCCTTTATGCATAGAAGAACAGGAAGCTTTGTAAGCTCTGTTGGAACCTATCCGGTTATTACATATCATACTATTTCGCTTAATAACTATGAGGCAGTATTTAAGAGGCTTATGGATATTGTGGTAAGCCTTGTTGGAATTATTGTAGCATCGCCAATTATGCTTGTTGCTGCTATTGCCATTAAGCTTGAGTCCCCAGGACCGGTGGTCTTTAGGCAGATAAGAGTAGGACAGAATGGAAGACAGTTCAGTATATATAAGTTCAGAAGTATGTATAAGGATGCAGAGGAACGTAAAAAAGAGCTTATGGCTAAGAACGAGATGCAGGGCGGGGTTATGTTCAAGATGAAGGATGACCCTCGTATAACCAAGGTTGGTAAGTTTATAAGAAAAACCAGTATTGATGAGCTTCCACAGCTGTTCAATGTTCTTATTGGCAGCATGAGTCTTGTTGGAACCAGACCACCAACACTTGATGAGGTGGAGAAATATAAGAGAGGTCAGTGGCGCCGTATCAGTATTAAGCCTGGAATTACAGGAATGTGGCAGGTTAGCGGACGTAATAATATTACGGATTTTGATGAGGTTGTAGAGCTTGACCTGTATTATATTGATAACTGGAATCTGCTTTTGGATATTAAAATATTGTTTAAGACAGTAGGCGTACTGTTTTCAAGAAACGGAGCATATTGATTTGAGCCATGGAAGGTGTCCTTAGAATTATTATATCAGGGACACCTTTTATAATTGGTTGGTTTTATTACGGAGAAAGGAACGAGGAGGAGCTATGTCTGATTTTTACTATTATAAAATATATGGTTGTATACTAAAATCAGAGATTCCTTATGAACAGCTGGTTAGCTGTAAGGAGGAAGAGTTGTCAGGACAGGAGCATAATCAGATATTTCTGTATAAGGGAAAATTGTCACCTGATGTGCTTTTACAGTACCAGCAGGGAAAGAAGCTTGAGATAAAAAGAGAACGTATATGGTTTGCCAATCAGTATGGCATATTCCAGATAAGCGAGGGACTTAAAATACACATACAACCACACAGTAATGTGCCTATGAAGAATCTGACCTCATTTGTGTTTGGCTATTGCATGGCAATGCTGTTCTGGCAGAGAGGAATGCTGGCGATTCATTGTAGTGCCATATCCTATGAGGGAAGAGCTATTCTGATTGCGGGTGGCTCCGGTTCGGGAAAATCAACCCTGACCCATTGTTTTTTGTCCCATGGTGCAGGCTTGATGTGTGATGATGTGGCAATACTTGAAATTAAGGAGAAGGATATACTTGTATATCCTGCCTTTCCTATGCAGAAACTGTGTAAGGATGCGGCAGACAGAAATAAGCTTAACACAGAGAATTTGTTTTGTGTTGATGAGGACAGGGATAAGTATGCACTTCCTTTTGAGGGGGAGTTTTCTACAAAACCGGTTAAGCTTGGAGCAATTATATGTCTTAACAGAGCCGGACAGCAGAACTGCTCTATAAGACAAATTACAGGACATGACAGCTTAAAAGCTGTACTGGATAATCTGTTTTTAAAGCCGATGTATGAAAATTCCTATCCGTTGCCACCTGAGGATATGTTAAAATGTGTGACCCTTGCAGGACATACCAAGTTATATAAGTTGCTTCGCCCTATGACCGGAGATACGGTGGAGGAGCAGTACGGACTCATTCTTAAACAGCTGGAGGTGGAGCAATAATGTCTGCAATTTGTGGATTTATTAATAAGACATATGGCAAGCCGGCTGATGAGGACATGAAGCATATGGCTGAGGCTTATGATAAATACAGAATTGACAGAGCTGACACCATAAGCAGCGAAAACAGCTTCTTTTATTGTGGACACCAGTATATTACGCCAGAAGCCCATATGGAGGTACTCCCTTATGAGGATGAGGATATCCTGTTTACGGCGGATGCTATACTGGATAATCGTCAGGAGCTTATTGCTGAGCTTAAGGTTGTAGAGCCTGTTACGGATGGCAGACTTATATATCTTGCCTATAAAAAATGGGGTGAGGAATCAGTTAACAGGCTGCTTGGAGTATTTGCATATGCCATATATGACAAGAAAAGGGATATATTTCTTTTGTATACGGACCATACAGGGAGCAGATGTATTCATTATTGTATTACTGATACAAGGATACTTTTTTCTACCCTTGCCGAGCCTATACGCAGGCTGCTGGATATTAAAGAACGTAAAATTAATGAAAAGTGGATAAGCTTCTGCGAGTCAATTATTAATCCTGATATGTATTTCTACACAGGAGATTCAGCATTTGAGGGAATATGGCATTTGGAGCCGGGACACTATATAAGAATTGAAAAAGGCTGTTGCAGGAAGCTGTGTTATTGGAATCCTATCGCTGATAAAGGCAGACTGGAAAAAAAGAGCGATAAGGAATACAAAAGCCTGTTTTTAGATACCTTTGGAAGCTGTGTGGAGGATGTTATGCGTTCATCGGGAGAGTATGCAATTACGCTTAGCAGCGGTCTTGACTCCTCCGCAGTTGCATGTATGGCTGCGCCTATGCTGAAAAAGCGTGATAAGCAGTTGTTCAGCTATACCTCCGTGCCACTGCCGGATTATAAAGCAGCAGGCAAGGGATATCTTATGGAGGACGAATCACATGGACCAAAGGAAATTGCAGCAGGCTATACTAATGTAGTACCTGAATATGTTAGCTGTGAAGAAGAGAGTTTGTTTGGACAGATTCCTGATATGGTGGAGCTGCTGGAGGTGCCATGTAAATCCTTTGCAAATCTTTTATGGATGAATAATATATATGCAAAAGCAGCCACAAAAAACTGCCGCATAATTCTAAAGGGGCAGTACGGAAATTCCACAATTTCCTACGGAGCCATACTATCACTTGTATTGCAGAAACTCCAAATGGGACATCCGGTATCAGCATATAGGGAGCTTAAAAGTTTCATGCACCACCGAAGAGTAGGAAAACGTCAAGTGCTGCATGCCATACGCTCTGAGCTGGCTGGAAGATATATTGGCAGAAAAAAGATTCTTGAGAACACATATCTTAAAAGGAAGCTTGTAAAAAAATACAGAATTGACGCGGTTTTGCAGCATAATATTCGTAAGGGTGGAGGCAGTCTTATGGATTCTGTGGGGCAGCATCGCTTGTTTGTATATTCCCTTGACATTTTGCAGCATTTAGGGCTTTTCGATACAAAGCTTGGACTTATTCATGGGATTGTTGTGCGTGACCCTACAAAGGATAAGAGAATGCTTGAGTTATGCCTTAAGCTTCCACCGGAATGCTTTGTGCATAATGGCATAGAGCGCCGAATGGTAAGAGAGTATATGGAGGGAATTGTTCCTGAGGCAATACGAAAGGATGTTAATCACAGGGGGCTTCAAAGTGCGGACATTGTTTTTCGTGCAAATAAGGAATGGAAGTCATATAAAGGAATGCTGTGCGGATATCTTAGTAATCCCCAGATTAAAGAATATTTGGATTCAGACTGTCTGAACAGGCTTATAAGGGAGCTTGAAGAGGCGGAAGAGCTTAAGGATAAGAATATGGTACAGACAGTTATAGCGCTGGTATCGTTTTCTGTTTTTTTAAGTAAATTTAGTGATTTATAACAGATTAGCAATAAAAAAGGGGTGGGACAACAATCCCACCCATAATTCTCTGACTATAATACTTCTACATCGCCATTAGTCTCAGGCTCTGAATCAAAACCGCTGCTAAAGCTTACCCAGTAGTTACCATTCTGGTCTACTCTAATCTCATCATAAGCTGTTGATAAATTCTTTCCCTGTGCTGTAGCTGATACATTTAACTCATCGATTGCTGGTGTAGTCCACTTCTTCATGTTGATTTCTCCTCTCAAAATACTTAACTATATTGGGAGTATATCAATCAGGAAAAAGATAGTAAAGAAATCTAACAGAATTGATAGATTTTAAATGAAATCCAGCTCCTGCATCTTCTCAAGAAATGCGAATACGGACTTTTCGCATTCTTCCTCAGATACATCATATTCCTTAAGAAGTCCGGCGATAATATCACCAACAGTAATGTCGGTCTGTATCATATCCCAGATATCATTACCTGCACCCTTTATCATAAAATATTTACCGGACTCAAAATCTATCATAACCTTCTCTCCGGCTAAATCAGTAACATTCAATTTCTTTTTAAGTGTAATAACTGTAGATTTATCCATATTGCCCTCCAAATAAATAATAATTGCTAACAACCATATACAATAATGATAGTACATAAGCTCCAAAAAATCAATAAATAATAACAATTATGATAGAAAGCTTGCAAGATAGCTTCTTTTTTTATATAATCGTGCGACTGTGCAGAAGAAAGGTTGTATATAAGCCGAAAAAAACTTGTAGATTAGTGCAAAATGCGGTATTATAAAACTAACTATATCCTTTAGCAGACAGACGATAATGAGGTGAATTATGTTTAAAATAATATTAACGAATTTTCATTTGGAGAAGATATTCTGGATTATAAAAAAGAATCTTAAATACATGATTTTGGCAGCTCTTATAGGTGCTTTGGCTGGAGGTTATTATGCCTCAACGATACAGACCTCTACATATGTGGCAACTATATCTTTTTATGTATATACTAATCCGGATTACATTACAGATACGGGAGTTAATCTTAGTACATCTGAGATTACTCAGGCAAAGAATCTTCTTCCAAGCTATATGCAGATATTAAAGAGTAATACCTTTTTAAATAAGGTATTGGCAGAGCTTGGACTTGATGAGCTGGGATACACAACAGGATATCTTAAGAGACGAATCGGTTCAAGTGCAATTAGTAATACGGCGGTATTTACTGTTAGCGTATATAATGAGAATCCGGTATTTGCCATGGAGATTGCCAATGTCATAGGAGAACTTGCTCCGGCAGAGATTATAAGCATAGTTAAGTCCGGTGGTATAGAGATTCTTGATAAGGCAGAGTTACCAACTGTACCATATGCTTCAACAAGTGTTATGAAATATGCTATCCTTGGTGCAATAGGCGGATTTATGATTGTGGCGGTTGTGGTTATGCTAAAGGGGCTTCTTAACACGACAATCAGAAGAAAGTATGAGATAGAGGACATGTTTACAATACCTATTCTTGGAATGGTTCCAGATATGTCACAAAAAAAGAAATCCGATAATGTGCAGCTTCGCTTAGGACAGGATAGTCCGTTTGCAATTAAGGAGGCATATAGCGATATCCGTACTAATCTTTTATTTACTGCAAAAGGCGAGAAATGTCCTGTATATGCCATAACCAGTGCGGATATGGATGAAGGTAAGTCTCTTAATTCACTTAATATAGCTACGGCGTATGCACAGCTTGGCAAAAAGGTGCTTTTAATTGATGGAGACATGAGAAGAAGTCGTTTGAGAGAAGTTTTAGGAGTTGATGAGAAGAAAACAGGACTGAGTGATTATCTTGCAGGAATTACTCCAAAATATAATGTTATACATGAAGAGGATAATCTGGATATAATACTTGCCGGAAGCGTTCCACCAAATCCGGCAGAGCTTTTAATGAGTGCAAGATGGGAGGAACTAATAGCCAAATCCAAGGAAGCATATGATGTTATTATTGTGGACTTACCGCCACTTGGTATTGTTTCGGATGCACTTGCGCTTACAGCGATAGCAACAGCATATGTTCTTGTTGTAAGAGAGGGTGTTACAAAGTTTGACAGAGAGGAAATGATTGTTCAGAAGTTAGAGCCTCTTGGAGCCAATATTTGCGGCTTTATTTATAACGGAATATCTATAAAGTCACCGGATTATAATTATAAGAATTATGGATATGGAAAAGGCTATGAGAATTGATTTTCATGCACACATACTGCCAGGGATGGATCATGGTTGTGATGATGCTGACATGGCACGGGAACAGCTTAAGCGGGCAAGGGAAAACAAGGTAGACTTAATTGTTGCTACCTCACATTTCTATCCGCATGTTCATACGGTGGAGGGATATATAAGAAGCAGGGATGCGGCAATGGATTTATTAAGGAAAACCATTGAAAAAGAGCAGGGTATGCCAATGCTTCTGCCCGGCGCCGAGGTGCTGGTGTGTAACCGGATGGATAGGATGCCGGGACTTGAAAGGCTGTGTATCGGTGATAGTAACCTGCTGTTACTTGAGCTTCCCTTTAGTAGGAAATGGGACAGAGCGTTGGTGGAGACGGTTATAAGAATACATAATAGTAATAATATTCGTGTGATACTTGCCCATGCGGACAGATATCCTTATGAGGCAGTAATGGAGTTGGTTAATAATGGGATTGATATACAGTTAAATGTAGAATCTGTATGCAGTCTGCTAAAGAGAGGACATTGCAGAAAATATATACAGACTGACAGGGTTGTGGCACTAGGCAGTGACATTCATGGTATTTCTAATGCTTATAAGAGCTATTCAAGGGCAATAAAAATACTGGGTGTTTCGGCCAATGTGATTTTAAACAGAACACAGGAATTAATGAATATAAGCGGCTGATAGCCGAAATGGAGGCTTTTTGTGGCTAAGGTAAGTGTAATTGTTCCGGTATATAATACGCAGGATTATCTGCCAGATTGTCTTAATGCATTGACAGGGCAGACATTAGAGGATATTGAAATAGTGCTTGTTAATGATGGTTCAACGGATGATTCCCAGAGAATTTTAGAGGAGTATAAGGCAAAATATCCTGATAAGATTAAGCTTATAGTTAAAGAAAATGGTGGACAGGCAACTGCACGTAATCTGGGTATAAAAGAATGCAGCGGAGAGTATATTGGCTTTGCAGATTCGGACGACCGTGTGGATGTTACCATGTTTGAGAAAATGTATGAGCTGGCTAAGCGGACGGATAGCGATATGGTAGAATGCCATTATCATTACCAGCAGGTGGTGGATGGCGGTATTGTTGAGCTTAAGACAAGAGGAAATATAAGAAAATACGGAAGCAGAAAGAACATGTTTATCGACCCTCAGGTATCACCTTGGAATAAGCTGTATAGAAGACAGGTGCTTATGGAGGATGGAGTGGATTTTCCGGAGGGGCTTATTTATGAGGATACAGCCTTTTATATTAAGACCATACCATTTGTAGAGAAGCAGGAATATCTTGATGAGAAACTCGTATATTATTTTCTCCGTGGTAATTCCACTATGAACGCAAACAAGAGTCGTAAGGTAGGAGATATATTTACTGTATTGCAGAATGTTATTGATTTTTATAAGGACAAAGGCTTTTATGAGGAATATAAGGATGAGCTTGAGTATTTCTGTACTAAGATACTTTTGTGCAGCTCATTAAGCAGAATAGGCAGAGTGCCGGATAAGAAGCTGGAAGGGGAGCTGCTTGACAAGACCTTTGAACAGATTAAGAGTAATTTCCCTAACTATAAGAAAAATAAGTATTTTAGCGGTAAGATAGGTCTGTATATTAAGCTTGTAAACCGCTTTAACAGTAAGTATATTGGAAGAGTTTTAGGCAGGATAATGAAAGGATAGAATATGAGGTTATCGGTTGCAATAGCTACATATAACGGGGCTGAGTACGTTGAAGAGCAGCTTAAGTCCATAATGAATCAGAGCCGTCCGGTGGATGAGGTTATAATTTGTGATGACCAGTCTACGGACAATACGGTTGAGGTGGTACAGGGTTTTATTGAAAGAAACGGACTGGCACCGGCATGGAGAATAGAGGTCAATCCTAAGAATCTTGGATATGCATCCAATTTTATGGGGGCAGTTAAGAAAACCACAGGAGATTTAATTTTCTTCTGCGACCAGGATGATATATGGGTTGATGACAGAATTAAGGATATGGAGCAGATAATGCTTGAGAATAAGGATATTCAGCTCCTAGGCTCGGAATTTGAGCCCTTTGTAAGCTCAGAAGATGCGCCAAGTGTACCAAAATGGGAGCTAAAACAGTTTAAGAATGATAAGTCTCTGGTTAAGCTTGAGTATAAACCGGAGAATATATTCATAGGCTGTCAGGGCTGTACCATGTGTGTAAGGAGAAGCTTTATTGATGAGACCATGGGTTACTGGTTTGAGGGCTGGGCACATGATGAATATGTATGGAAGTTAGCTCTATGTAAGGGTGGTCTGTATATGTATCATGCATATACCCTGAAGCGCAGACTTCATTCAACTAATGTAACAATGCACAAGATGCGTAATCTTCCAAAGCGTATCAAATTTCTGGAGGATTTGCTCTTAAGTCATGAGGCAACCCTTAAGTATGCCAAGGCAATTGGGCTTAGTGCTTCACAGCAGAAGCTTCTTGAACGTAATATTAAGGCAACGAAGCTTAGAATTGAGCTTCTTTCAAAAAAGAAGCTGTTTAATACCTTTAAACTGCTATTGTTCTACCATGACTGCTATCATAAGGCGAGAGCAATATTAGTGGAGCTTTATATGGCAGTTAAGGGGTAGCAAATAGTAATCTGGCAACGAAATGGAGCAGAGATGGAAACTAAAGTAACAGCCGGCAGGCAGATGACAAGTAAATATATTAAGCCATCTAAGGAAGAGGGCTTTTTTAAGAGTATGGCAGTATGTTTTCTGTTTGCATTGTTTGTTATGCCTCAGTATTTTGGTATTCCTACTCCTGTATTTGACTTTACCATACTAAGAATAATGATTGTGGTAATGACACTGTTGATAATAGCGGATAGCGGAAGGAAAAGGGATTTTGTTAATCTGATTACCAAATCCAAATTTTCGCTTTATATGTTGCCATATCTGATTGTTATTTCATATACCATGGTGCTAAGAGTGGATATCAATGCTTTCTTAAATCCATTTATTGAGCTGTATTCATTATACCTTGTGATATATGTTATCAGATATACCTTAGGTGTGGAGAAGACCATAGACTATGTAATAAAGTTCATATATGTACTGGCATTACTTGGAATTGTTGAGTATGTTATAGGAGTTTCTCCTTTTTCATACCTTGAGACTCTTAAGGGGATATATACGGGGCGCTTTATCCGTTCAGGGCATTACAGAATAATGAGCTCCTGTGTGCATTCACTGGGCTATGGACTGCTTTTAATAGCAGTAGTACCCTTTGCCTGTCTGGATATGAAAAAGCATAGAATCGATATTTTTAAAAGACCTGTATTATTGGCTTTACTGGCATTGAATGTATTCTTCACAGGCTCACGTTCAACCTTAAGTGTATTTTTGCTTGAGTTGGTTATTCTTTTTCTGATATCGGATAAAAGGAACAAAAAGATTGTTGTTCTCGTGGGGGTGCTTCTGCTTGTTGCCGTGGCGGCATTTCTTGTAGTATTTAACAGCACGGATATTGCACAGTATATTATGCTGCAGATTACAACAATTATGGATGAGCTTTTGGGCACGGAGCTGTCAGTTAATTATGGAGCCAATCTGGCGGATTTAGGAAGCAGCTCCAATTACAGGGAACAGTTAAAATACATATTTACATTGGACTGGCTTAATCCGGTTCTGGGTCTGGGACGAAAGCGTTCTTTTAGAGCTGAGATTAATGGCTCATATATTAAGTCAATTGATAATTTTTACATAGCAGAGTTTGTAAGGTATGCTTATACAGGATTGTTAACCTACATTCTTTTTATAGGACATTTCTTTATAAAAATAATAAAGGGAGCATATAAGAAAAAATCAGCAATATGCAGAATTCTATTTGTAGGCTGTATATGCTATTTTATTAATTTATTATGGGTGGATTCGCTTCAGACCTTAAAATATCTGTATATTATATTTGCCCTATATGAAGCGATGGAGAGTATGAAGCTGATAGAGGGGGACCGGCAGGAGCCTGAAACTAAAGTAAAGTCAAAATATATAAAGGAAAGAGCTTAACATGGAACCATTAGTAAGTGTTGTTATTCCAATATATAACGCGGAAAAGTACATTGAGATATGCATGAACAGCCTGTTAGGGCAGGCATACAAAAATATAGAGATAATAATGGTTGACGATGGAAGTACGGATTCGTCTGCCTCTATTTGTGATGCTTATGCGGAAAAGGATAAGAGAATTAAGGTTATCCATCAGGTAAATAAGGGTGTCAGCACTGCAAGAAATGCAGGGATATCCGCAGCACAGGGAAAGTACATTATGTTTTTTGACGTGGATGATACGGTGGAGACAGACATTATAACGGATAACGTGCAGCTGGCAGAGGAAAATGAGGCTGATATAGTTATGTACTGCTTCTGGTATTATAACGTAGATGAGGATAAGACCATTCCGAATCCTTGGGATAAGTCATTTGTGGGAGATAATAAGGCCTTTTTTGATGAATGTGTTATCAAAACCGTAGAGACAGAGGTCTTTAACCCACCTTGGAATAAGGTTATAAAAAGAAGTCTTATACAGGATAACAAGCTTTCTTTTGATGTAAGATACCAGATATATGAGGATGCAATTCTTTCGGCAGAAATGCTTAATGCGGCGGATAAGATTGTGGTTAATAACCGTATGTATTACAGATATTGTATTAAGTCCTCAGGCAGTCTTATCACCAAATTTAATGATACCTTTTTTGATTCGGTTAGTAAGCTTCATTCAAACGCAATTAAGTATTGCCAGCGATATGAGGATAATAAGGCGCAAATAGAGTGTTTTAATAAGCAGTATACCACACTTGTTCTTACTCACCTTAAACAGATAAGCTGTAAGGCAGACTGGGACAAGGCACAGAAATATCAGCTTATTAAAAGAATATGCGAGGATGAGCAGTTTACTAAGGCGATAAATAATACGGATTTGAAATCCACAAAGAAAAAGATTATGAGAAGGCTGATTATAGATGGCAGGTATAGAGCTATATGCAGACTGTATAAGCTTTTGAATAAATTGCAGGGAAATTAGAGGTCATATGGGAAAGTTAGGTTTTGACAAAATAAAACACAAAATAGAAGACGGAATGTTTTTAGGCTCAATATATGACAATCTTATGCTTAAGCTTAAATATAATGAGGGTAAGCTTTCCTTTAATTATAATGTCATGATGTCGCAGAAGCACAGAATGCTGTATTACAAGAAGCTTAAGAAAAAGCTGTTTGCAGAAGGTATTCAAAACAGAAGCTGGGAGCAACTTGCCAAGCAGAAGAATCCGGATACCATATGGCTGTGCTGGCTGCAGGGAATGGATAGCGCACCTCTCATAGTTAAGCGTTGCTATGAATCTCTAAAAAGAAATGTGCCTGATAAGAAGATTATCCTGCTTGATGAAAATAATATTTTTGATTATGTGGACATGCCGGATTATATAATTGATAAATGGAAGCAGGGAATAATCGGAGCCGCACATTTTACGGATTTGGTAAGACTTGAACTTCTTATAAAGCATGGAGGCTGCTGGATAGATGCTACTGTGCTTTGTACGGATGGCGGTATATTTGAATATATAGATAAGGAACCACTGTTTATGTACAGCTTCTATTATTTTGGCTTTAATCCTGAAATAATGGAGCTTAATAACTGGTTTATATACAGCAGCACCAATAATAATATTCTATGTCTGACAAGGGAACTTTTATACGCATACTGGAAGCGTTATAACAGGGCTGTTAATTATTTTGTTTTTCATATATTTATGACTATGGCATTGGAGTTTTATAAGGAAGAATATAAGAAGATGCCAATAGTAAGTCAGGTAGATGCACATATACTGGCAACATACATATATGATGATTTCGATAAGAACAGATATGAACTTTTAAGGTCACAGACAGGTATCCATAAGCTGAGCACTCGGTTTGATGAAGCTCTGATGGCAAAGGAAGGAACCTTCTATGACGAGGTTATTCGTAAAGGAAATTATTGATTAGAACGGAGGATATAATGGCAGATAATACTACACAGATTCCAAAGATAATACATTATTGCTGGTTTGGAGGAAAGCCTCTTCCAAAGGATTTGCAGGACTGCATTGATTCGTGGGAGAAGCTTAAGGGCTATAAGGTTATCAGATGGGATGAGTCTAATTGCAGCTTTGATGAGAACGAATTTGTAAGAAGAACCTATGCAGAGAAGAAGCTGGGCTTTATTGGAGACTATTATCGTCTTAAGGCAGTTTATGAGCATGGTGGAATATACCTTGATACTGATGTTAAGGTAAATAAATCCTTTGATCCACTGCTTAAATATCCGGTTTTCCTTAATTTCATTTTTGACTGCTCGGTAGGCTCTGCAATTATCGGAGCAAGAAAGGGAAGTCCTTTTATAAAAGCTCTTCTTGATATGTATGATAATACTGTTTTTGGAAAAAACGAAAGTGGTAAGGTTTTTGAGTGGAAGGATGGGAAGCTGGTTTGTGACGGCTATGCGGTAAGTAATTATTATTACACCTACTACATTCTTAAGAATTATCCACAGTTTAAGCTTAATAATAAGTTTCAGGATATGAAGGATTTTGTTATTTTTCCTAAGGAACTGTTTGAGATAGGAACCATTACCAACAAGCATTATGCAGTACATTTATGCGCAGGAGAATGGCGTATTAAGGCGGATACAAGTAAGACTCTTAAGGGTAGAATCAAGTCGGCGATTAGTAAGAGTCCGGCACTTTTTGATAAGGTTCAGATTCTTGTGCGTAAGCGTAGATATGACAAGCTTAAAAAGGACATTCCGTTTTATCCTTGCTATCTTGCTCAGAAAAGGAACGAAAAGCTTCCGGAATTATAGGATGAATTATGAGTTGGAAAGATTATAGCAGATATTTTACAAAGCTTATAGCGGAGCAGTCAGAGGGGATGTCATGTGACATACTTCTGATAATGGTGTTATTGGGGATAATAGCGGTTAATCTGTTTTGCCTTGTGTATTCAAGAATAACAGGGCAGCAGATAAATAAGCAGAGGAAGAGAACAGTTATCTGGCTGGTGGTATATATATGTATCATGTATCAGCTGACCTTCTTTAACAGAGAAACCGGCAGCAGGAGCGGCATTTCCTTTGAGCTTAACTGGGGCAGGGTTGACGGCGATTACATAAGCATACGGCAGGTAATATATAATGTGCTTAATGTGTTTTTATTTGTTCCATTAGGATGGCTGTACGGCTGTCTTAAGAAGAATGCGGCACTGGGGAACAGACTGCTTATGTGTACACTGTATGCCTTCCTTACCAGCTTTGTAATAGAATGTATACAGCTTGCGACACAAAAGGGATATTTTGAGCTTACGGATATTGTAACAAATACCGCAGGTGGTTTTATTGGTGTGGTTTTAGTGAGTGTTTTTATTGCGGTCAGACGAGGTATTGCAGGCAGAGGAGATTTTGATGAAAAAGGAAAAGAAGCATAACACACAAAAGGGTAGTTTTTCCATAAAGGATATAATAATTATTGTACTTAGTCTGGCAGCAATGGCAGGCTTATTGTTCATTTTAAAAAATTCAAGAGAAATAGAAAGACAAAAGCAGGAGGAACTTGGAAGCTTAAGTGAAGCACTTAATGCAGGTGTTTATAATGAGGTAAGCTCCCTGCTTACATATGTTTCCATTAACGAGGTTAATGAGGAGGGCTGGATTGAGCTGTATAATTCCGGCAAGGAGGATATTGAGCTTAAAGGAATAGCTATTCTGGTTAACGGAGAAAGTGTATATGAAGTATCAGAGAGCAGTATTCTTCAAAGAGGTGGTCTGCATGTGTGCGAACTCGGCATTACACTAGCAGAGGATGATGTTATTGCGTTGTATGATGCTGCAAACGAGTCGGTATTACATATGATTCTTCCGCAGATGTATGCAGGCGAGAGTTATGGTGCCTGTGCGGATGGAGCTATAGCTTATACATATATGAGCAGTACTAAGGGCAGTGCTAATACAGATTATGTGGTTTATAATAAAAATGAGCTTGTATTTTCTGTAAAGGGTGGCTTTTACAGCGAAGCTTTTGAGCTAAGTCTAAGCGCACCGGAGGGCTATACCCTGTATTATACCTTGGACGGAACACAGCCTGATACGGAGTCTCAAGTATATTCTGAGCCAATAGAGATTACTAACAGAAGTGGTTCTAATTTCATATATGCCAAGAAAGAGGTCACCGGAAGCTATGAGCCATCAAGTATTAATATGGGAACCGTGGTAAGGGTTGCCATGGCAGATGGTAATAACAGAATTGTTGAGGAGTATACAGAGACATATTTTGTGGGGGTGGGAGCGGCAAGTGATTATAGAAATATGCCGGTAATAGCCATAACCACAAATCCTGAGAATCTATTTGATTATTTCGAGGGTATATATGTAGCAGGACGTTCCTATGAGGATGCGGTTGCCCGTGGAGATAGTGTAATTATGGCAGGCAACTACTATAACGGCTGGGAAAAGGAGGCTTATATAGAGTTCTTTGAGGCTGACAAGGATAAGACTTTTGAGGGTGATATAAGCCTTAGCATTGAACAGGATTACAGTATAGGTGGAGTACAGAAAAGCTTTCATGTTACAGGAAGCGGAGCGGGGGCTGGCTCAGGGCTTAGCACATATTTTAATAATGTGACAGGCAGCCTTGTAATTCAGACTAACAGAAGAGATAACAGCTATAAGCTGAGAGAATATGTTGCAGCAGAGCTGGTTGACGGACTTGCAGCAGGTATGGCAGATTTGTCCCCATGTATCGTATTTATTAACGGAGAATACTGGGGCGGATATATGCTTAGGGAAAGCTATGATGATATTTACATTCAGAGTACCTATAATACCGGCAGTGAGGATGTAATTATTGTGAATAATGGTATTATTGATGACTATGATTATAATTCCCTGTATGAGGAGTTTATAAGCTTTGTTATTAATAACGATATGAGTAATCCGGATAATTATGAGTGGGTAAAATCACAGATGGACGTACAAAGTTATCTTGATTATTTCTGTGCAAATATGTACCTTGCTAATGCAGATTTTGGAAGCGAGGAGATTATGTGGCGTACTGTAACAGACGGTGGTGATGGTTATTGTGATGGTAAATGGCGCTGGCTGTTTGGAAAGCTGGATTTAACCATGGATAATGGGGCAACCGGCGGTGAGGCTACAGCAAGTATTGATACATTATTAA
>JAZQLB010000205.1:0-12957 GCA_045542475.1 Lachnospiraceae bacterium
CTATAATCATAGTAAACAAGAGATACAGAACTAGTAAATACAGACTAATAGAATTCTTTTTCTTTTTCATAAAGCCCAACGCTTTCCCCGAGCGTTGGGCCCTCCTTTTTTATCCCTTAAATGCATTCATTCCCGGATATACTGCCATTTCTCCTAATTGCTCCTCAATACGAAGAAGCTGATTATATTTTGCTACTCTGTCGCTTCTGCATGGTGCACCTGTTTTTATCTGCTTACAATTAAGTGCCACCGCCAAATCAGCAATCGTAGTATCCTCTGTTTCCCCTGAACGATGGGAGGCAATAGCTGTAAAGCCTGCCTGATGCGCCATTCTTATGGCTGCTATGGTTTCAGATATAGTACCAATCTGGTTAAGCTTAATAAGAATGGAATTGGCACAGCCCTGTTTAATTCCCTTTTCAAGTCTCTCAGTATTTGTCACAAATAAATCATCTCCTACAAGCTGTACCCTGCTGCCCAATCTCTCAGTAAGCTTCTTCCAGCCCTCCCAGTCTTCTTCATTAAGACCATCTTCAATTGAATAGATTGGATATTTGTTGCAAAGTCTTTCATACAGCTCTATCATCTCATCTGTTGTACGCATAACTGCATTCTTTTTGGTATCCGGCATACTTACATTTTCAGCTGTCAGGATATAATTATGATTTAAAATCTGAGTTTCCCCTGGAAAATAATACATACCGCTGTTTTCCTCATAAAGCTCCGATGCTGCCGCATCCATGGCAAACACAATATCCCTGCCACACTCATAGCCAGCTTTCTCAACAGCCTTTTTCAAATAATCAAACACCTCAAAAGCATCCCTTAAATCCGGTGCAAATCCACCCTCATCCCCTACGGCGGTGGATTTATCATCTTGCTCTAAAAGCTTTTTAAGAGAATGATATACCTCCGTTCCCATTCTTAAAGCCTCTCTAAAGCATGATGCTCCAACCGGCATAATCATAAATTCCTGAACATCCACGGTATTTTTTGCATGCTTACCACCATTTAAAATATTCATCATTGGAACCGGAAGATTAACCGCCGTACTTCCGCCTAAAAACTTGTACAAAGGCATTGCCAACGCCTTGGCAGCCGTCCTTGCTGTTGCTATTGATACTGCAAGAGTAGCATTAGCCCCAAGCCTGCTTTTATCCTTAGTTCCATCAAGCGAAATCAAAGCATTATCAATTTCCTTAATATTGGTTGCATCGCTACCACATAAGGCATTTTTAATATATGTGTTGACATTTTCTACAGCCTTAAAAACACCCTTTCCATTATATCTGTCTGATGCATTATCTCTGAGCTCAAGAGCCTCAAATTTACCGGTTGATGCTCCACTTGGTGCCATTCCCCTGCCTGTTATCCCGTTTTTTAGAACAACCTCTGCCTCTACTGTGGGATTCCCTCTTGAATCCAGAATTTCTCTTGCCCTTACATCCTTAATCTCTAATTCCATACTGCCTCCTTATTTCTCCGATGTTCTCGGAAGTCTTACTCTAAATAATTTTCTCTTTAATTTCTTTCCGTCAAAAGGAATAATCGGATATATATAGCTTCTGCCTGAAAGGGTACGATTCTTCACAACTGCAAACAGCGTAAGCAGCATGCCTGCCACAAAGCCGTACACATCAAATATATATGTGAGGATAAGTGTAATTAACCTGAAAAATTTAATGGCATATCCCAGCTCAAAATTAGTCTGGGCATAGGTTCCGATAGCCACAAACGCCATATATAAAAGTGTCTCTGAGTTAAACCAGCCTGAGCTTACCGCATACTCTCCTACCACAATACCTGCTACCACACTTAGTGGCGTACTAAGCATGGTAGGTGTATTTACTGCTGCCAGTCTTAATCCGTCAATGGAAAATTCCAGAATCATAAGCTGCCAGAAAATGTGAATATTTGAATTTTCCTCAAGCATTATAAATTTAAGCCCCTCCGGTATCATCTGTGGATTTTCCATTAAAAGCAGCCACAAAGGTGTCAATATAAGTGTAATTATTGTCATTATAAATCTGGAAATTCTTATATAGGTTCCCGTAAGCGGCGGAAAATAAAAATCATCAGCCTCCTCAAGCAAATCAAAAATGCTGGTTGGAAGCACAATGGCTGATGGACAATTATCCACTATAATAACTAAGTTCCCATCAAGAATTGCCGCTGCAGCCGTATCAGGACGTTCTGTATATTTAAACTTTGGAAAGGGATTAACATATGGACAATCAAGAATAGCCTCTGCAAGACTTTCAATGTTCATAGTCAGGGCATCCACATCAATAGCCCCTATTCTATCCTTAACGCTTCTAAGAAGCTTCATATCCACAACACCCTCTAAGTACGCAATGGAAATATCAGTTTTTGATTTTTTTCCTGCCTGCATAGCCTCAACACAAAACCTTGTATCCCTTATACGCCTTCTTATAAGTGCTACATTTGAAACCATGGTTTCCACAAAACCATCTCTTGAACCACGAAGTACTCTGTCCTTCCATGGCTCATCCACCCCACGGGTAGGGTAGGTTCTGCAGTCAATTGCCATACACTGGCTATATCCATCCACAAAATAACACACCACTCCAGACAGAATCGCTGTACAAATATCCTCAACATCATCCAGTACATCAACCTCCACATAGGGAATATGTTTATTTGAAAAGCATTCAGCATCAGACGGCAAATCACTCCTCTTAAGTCCACCCAAATCCTTAAGCAGCCTTTCCATTATGGCATCCTTAACAAAGCCATCAATAAAAAAACAACCGGTTTCAATATTCTCTATCCTTTGAGGTCTGTACACCAAATCAAAATTCTTCTCAATTCTTAGCAGCTTACTAAGCTCTCTTACATTTTCGTTTAACGAAGATGATATTTTTTTCATCAAATTACTCCATTCTTGGCAGGTATTACTAATACTAGTTTTATAAGAGCATTCCGTCCGGTAGTACTTTTTTCGTTATAGAAAATTGAGTAATTTACTATAACAAAAAACCCCGGCAGAAATAAATCTACTGGGGTTAGTGTTAGCAATATCTGTAATAATATTCGCTAAAAAATATTCTATTAGCAGGTCTTAGAAGCATACAAACCTGAAAGAGCCTTTGTGTACTCTCTTAAGCCCATAAGGTTCTTCTCATAGTCTAATGTAAATTCCTCTGTATCAATGGCATCAATATTTGCAAAAAGTGCATCCTTGCTTTCTGCATTTCTTACAAATCCAAGAGTTGTTGCAATTACGCTTAACTTATCCTTCTTAGAAGCTTCGCCATAGCTTCCCTTAACTCCGATAATCTCCATAACTGAATTAAGCTCACTATCTGTCCAGCTATTCTCATTTGATGCAACGATGAAGTCTAATCTTTCCTCTGCTGATTTGCACTTAATAAATTCTCTTAACATATCATTCCCTCTTTTCCATACTGTGCCACTTGTTCCTATGTGGCATTTTCCTTTACCAACTTATTACAGTTGCATTATTGCACCATTAAATAAATATCGCAACTAGAAAAAAGCCTTTAAAAACCAGGGTTTATTGTTAAGAACAACCACTTTCTTTGTTAAAAAATCATAAAAGATTGTCTTTTTATTGTCAATTTGCACAATCAGCCCAAAAGCTCTTTGAAGGTTCTAAGTGCATTTTTATAAAAAATCTTATCAATTTCACTTTCATGAAATCCTGATTTTTTTAATGCATCATACAATTTTGGCATATACGAAGCATCCCTAAGCTCTAATTTTCCACTGATTCCATCAAAATCAGAGCCTAATGCCAGCATATCTATACCACCAATTTTTACAATATGCTTTGCATGGGCTATAATATGCTCAAGCTTACTATCATGTCCCTTTTTGGTTACTCCTGCTTCATCAAGAAAGGTTCCATAATAATTAAGCCCTGTTATACAGCCGCGCTTGCCCATTGCACAAAGCATATCATCTGTTAAATTTCTGACATGTGAACATACCGACCTTGCATTAGAGTGACTTGCAACAAACGGCTTTTTTGTATTTTTATATACATCCCAAAAGCCCTCATCAGACAGATGCGAAACATCAATTATCATGTTAAGCCTTTCCATTTCAGCAATAAACTCAAAGCCCTTTTCCTTAAGCCCCTTGGAAGCAGCCTTATCCGGCAATATAGTTCCATCTCTATTATCAATATAGTAATTAGGATATCCCAGCCTGTTCTCATGATTCCATGTAAGTGTCATCATACGAAGTCCTTTTTTGTACAACTGCCTAAGAACCTCTAAATCTCCTAGACAGATATCTCCTTCCTCGCCGGTAAGCATAACCGACATTTTGCCAAAATTAATATTATCCTCAATATCCGAATACTTATATACAGGAGAAATAATATCCTTGTTTTTCTCAAGCTGGTCATAATACATGTCAATAAGCCGCTCTGCTCCTGCCAGCGGATTTTCACATAGCTCCAAATCTATAAATACCGCAAAGCACTGCATTAAATAATCGCCTCTTTGCATTTTTGTTAAATCCAGATGATGATTATTACACAACAAGCTGCTTTTTCCATATGTATCCATATCCTTAACCAGCTCTGACAATGTATCACAATGCATATCTATAACCTTCATAGTCCCTCCTAAAAAATAGAACCTGTGGCAATAACACTTTTTGCCAAATCCGCTCTATAATTAGATGCTTCGGGATTAAAGCTGTTAATAACCACTCCGTCACTCCCTGCTTTTCCTGTAGCATGAATATATTCATCATTCCCTATATACATGGCAACATGCCCCGGGAAATATATAAGGTCTCCCTCTTTTTTATTCTCAAAAGAAATTTCTCTAACCGGAAAACCCTCCTTTATTTTTGCATCACGATATATAAGTACGCCATTTAACATATATGCAATAGATGTAAAACCTGAACAATCCACTCCTAATGAGCTCTTGCCACCCCAACGGTACTGTGTATTAAGATACTGCAGGGCAGTACTGACAACCCCTGCCCTAAAGGCAGACTCATCCAAGTGCTTCATAAAAGACAGCTTAGGTTCCCTCCCCATATGTATAAGCCATGTACCATCGCCATTAACAGGTATCACATAGGGCTTAATATATGAATTCTTAATATAGCCCATTCTTCCATCAAATAATCTTACCCTTGAATAGCCATTATTCTCTTCATAATCGAGAAGCTCTATAACAGCTCCCCTTGTAAGACTTATAAGTCGCTTTCCCTGTACGGCAGGAATTGATAATATATCTGCATATGCCTTGGTAACAAATTTAACACTGTCAGATTCCTCATTACGCCTTATCAAAACCGCTTTCATTGCCTGCTCATCCAATATAAGTACCTCATCTGCCCGCACATAGCCCTCATAATTGTAATGGGTTTTTATTTTTAACCAATCTCCTTTTTTATCCATAACAGTAAAAGTATGCCCATATAGTCCTTCATCAGCAATCGTACTTTCTACACCTCTTACACTCTCCCTCCCCATATTTTCGCAATCATATATCGTAACTACCGCTCTGTTAAATATCCCCTGCTGCATTATTCCTCCATAAATTTAAATTAATAATAATATTATTATATATATAATTGCCATACTATTGTAAAATGATTTTTTTATGCGTAATAAGCAAAAGGGAGACCATTTTTCAACCAATTTCATTAGGTTAAGAAAATAACTCGAACCTTCTCTCAGCGGGTTTTCGAGCCATTTTCTTAACCTAATGAAATTGATTTTTCAACAGTCTCCCAAATATATTATATTATTTATTCATGTATCTCCGAATACCTTGGCACCGTCGGCTCACCCTTATAAAGCAGCTTCATAATAATCGGTGTTGCTATAGACGAACAGATAATAAGTAAAATTACCGCAGCAAAATACTTAGAATCAATAAGTCCTGCCGAAAGACCTTTTTGAGCAACAATAAGTGCAACCTCACCTCTGGTCATCATACCTACACCAATTTTCAAGCTGTCCTTCCAGCTAAACCTGCACAGCTTTGCCGTAATACCACAGCCTGCAACCTTAGTAAGTAGACCAACTATAACAAAGCCTACGGAGAATAAAAGCATAGGTCCCGTAATTTCACTAAGCTGTGTCTTTAAACCAATACTTACAAAGAATACTGGTCCAAAAAGTATGTATGAGCTTATATCCATCTGCTGTGCCACATATTTTGAATCCTTAATACTGCATAACACAATACCTGCTATATACGCACCTGTAATATCCGCAATTCCGAAATACTCCTCTGCAATATAGGCAAATGCAAAACATAAACCAAGACTAAATATTGGAATTCTTCTCTTATGATATGCAATAGAATCAATATACTTAAATATCTTGTATGAAATAAATCCGACTGCACCACTGAATAAGAAGAATAAAACAGTATTTACAACCACAGTCATAGGCTGCTGTTCAGGATCCTTGAAACCAATAACAAAGGTTAAAACAATAATACCTATAACATCATCAATAATAGCTGCATTTAAAATTGTTGTTCCAATTTTTCCCTTTAAACGTCCTAATTCTCTTAAGGTCTGTACAGTAATACTTACTGATGTAGCAGTTAAAATTGTACCGATAAATACTGCCTCAAAAAATTCCGTACTTCCTACTGACGAAAAACCATAAAAGCACTGATAATATAAGGTTCCTCCAAGTAATGGTACAGCAACACCAACACATGCAAGCAGTAAAGCTACCGGTCCTGTTTTTATCAAATCCTTAAGGTCTGTTTCCAGTCCAGCAACAAACATAAGCATTACAACACCAATCTCTGAAATAAAGGTAATTGCATCAGTCTGGACAACCCACCCCAAAACACTTGGTCCTATTATAAGACCTGCTACAATCTCACCAACCACCTGCGGAGCCCTAAGACTTCTTGCTATCATTCCGCCTACCTTTGCGAAAATGATAATAATCGCCAAATCCCTAAATACGCTAATAACATCCATAATTCCCTACCTGGCCGCCATGCGGTCAAATCCTTTCGCATTTTTTACAACCTTACACATTTTACAACTATTTTTTCAAAATGCAATAGGTAATTTGAAATATAATTGAATTCTTTTTTACCAGGTGGTATTATTATTTTAGGTGAATAATGTTATTTTTACAGCAAAGAAAAAGGTGATTCATAGTGGATTATGTTATTTGTAGTAAAGAATTCAAAGAATTCTATCAAAAGCTTAACAAGTCTCAAGCTAATATCCGTGACTGCATACAGGAAATCAGCGATGCCCTCCCACCGGTTGCTGCCCGGCTGAATATAGGCAGATTCCATTCTGCATTAACTGCACCGGCTACTATATACGAACCAACCGGTCTGGATGCATCTATTGATTTGTATGTTAGCGAGCAGGGCTTTGATGAAGCCTGCATTGAAAAGAATTATCCTACCGGTGAAGATGGCTCAGCCTGCTTTATAATTAATCCTGTTAAAGGATATACATGGAATACTGCCGAGCAGGAGGCTATTGAATTTCTCATTGAGAATATATTTTTTATAATAGGTCGAACCAGACTTATGGGGCTTATGAACAGAGTGCCATTAACAGACATAATGACAGGTGCCATTAACACCTCCGGTCTTATGCGCTATGGCGGTATGCTTCAGGCAAAAAATGCTCTTCATAATTATGTTGGTTTCTTTATTAATTTAAAAAACTATAAATACATTAACCAAAGCCTCGGTGCCCGTGGCGGTGACGAGATGCTTCGTAAATATTATATGATATGCAAGAAGTGGCTGCTACCTGATGAAGAGTTTGCCAGACTTGGCGGTGATAATTTCTTTGCCCTTATAAGAAAAGAACGTAAGCAACAGTATATGGACTTTATTTCCTGCCTTTCTATATCAGTACAGCTTGATAACAATACATACAAAACCTATGACATTGTTTCAAGAGCCGGTATATATGATATTGAGGCCGGTGACACCATAAATGATGTACTATCCAATTCATCGGTAGCCATTAATATGGCTAAAGTATCGGTTAGTCATGACATGATATATTTCAGACCAAATATGCTGGAGAAAATAATCCATGATAAAAAAATTTCCAACGCCCTTCCACATGCCTTAGAGAATCGTGAATTTATCGTATTTTATCAGCCGAAGGTTAATATAAAGGATTATTCACTATGTGGCGGTGAGGCACTTGTACGCTGGCAAAGAAATGGAACCTTCGTTGCTCCAAAAGATTTTATCCCTGTTCTTGAACATGAGGGTTCAATATGTTCGCTGGATTTCTATGTACTTGATGCAGTATGCCGTGATATCCGTAACTGGCTTGTCTCAGGAATAGAGCCAACTAAGATATCAGTTAATTTTTCAAAGCTTCATCTTCATAATAATAATCTTAGCAGGGACATTAAGGATGTTTTAGACCGCTATGGAATTGATAGTAAGTATATTGAAATTGAGCTTACTGAGACTTCCGGATATGAGGATTATAATGCTCTTATTAAATTTATTAATAAGATGCACGAATACGGCATATCAATATCCATTGATGATTTTGGAACAGGCTACTCTTCTCTTAACCTGATTAAAAATCTCCATATTGATATTATAAAGCTGGATAAGTCCTTTATTGATAATCTGGATGAGAGCAATACATCCGATGTAATCGTTATTAAGGCTATTATTGACATGGCAAATGCTCTTGGAATGCAGACTATTGCTGAAGGTGTTGAAACCATTGAACAGGCTGAGTTCTTAGCAAAGCTTAATTGTGATATGATTCAGGGATATTTATTTGACAAACCATTGCCACATGATGAATTCGTGCAGCGATTACAACACAATCGTATTTATTCCATTAAGTAACAATAGGACTATTTACTTTCCAATGGAAAAATGAGATAATTAATACATCGCATTAAAGTGATAATACAATAATTGGAGGCTTATTATGAAATTAGTTAATACACCGGATGCACCGGCAGCAATCGGCCCATATTCACAGGGCTTTATAGTAAACGGTTTCTTCTTCTCATCAGGTCAGGTTCCTCTTGACCCTGCAACAGGAGAAGTTGTTGGTACTACTATTGAGGAGCAGACAGAACAGGTTATGAAGAACCTTGGTGCTTTACTTAAGGCAGCAGGCGTATCTTACGAGAATGTAGTTAAGACTACCTGCTTCCTTGCTGATATGGGAGACTTTGCTAAGTTCAATGAAGTTTATGCGAAGTATTTTACAGGAAAGCCAGCACGTTCATGTGTGGCTGTTAAGACTCTTCCAAAGAATGTGCTTTGTGAAGTGGAGCTTATTGCAGAAGTATAGTTTTTTAAGGTGTCATTTAATGGCACCTTTTTTTGTTATGACCGGATGCCCCAAGTCCCTGCATATGTTCAACATTGTGGAATAAAAAGACATTAAAAGTACTATGAAAAACGTGGGCTGCGAAAAGCTTTGCTTCAGGCAAACCCACGGTGAAGATACAAAATGAAATTTAATTATCATGCGAGGCCATATATGTACCTGCTGCCATTATAATAAGAGCAATCAGGAATATTACTGATGGAAGCTCAGTAAATATCAGAAGTGATAATCCGGCTCCTATGAATGGCGAAATAGCATAATAAGTACTTGTCTTTGCTGCTCCCAAATCTCTTTGGGCGTATATATAGAAATATATACTTAAGCCATAAGCAACAAAACCAAGCAAAAGTGCAATAAGCAGATACATGATATTAAAGTATCTTTCGCCTATTATAATTGCTAATATAAGAGAACCAATGCCAGAACCAAAGCCCTTGATAATAACAATCTGTGCCGGATTCTTAGATGACAGCATTCTGGTACAATTATTTTCAAAGCCCCAGCATACACAGGCTAAAAGAACCATAATAGAGCCCCATGAAAAGGTAAAGCTGCTTACATCCTCTACGGACAGCAAAATACTTGAAATGGTAACCAGAATAATTGCCAGCCACAGCTTTTTACTGATCGCTTCCTTAAAAATGAACAATGCAATCAGTGAAGTTGCCACAATTTCAAAATTATTCAAAAGAGAGGCATTGGCAGCACTACATTCAGTTAATCCTAGCATAAGAAAAATCGGCGCTGCAATATCCAATATCACCATCGCTGCTGTATAGGGCAGCTCCTTTTTCGTTAACGGCTGTTCCTGCTTATTTTTGTGAAGCTTTTCCATTATCAGCATACCTGCACCGGCACCTAAATAAAGCAGGCCTGCCATCATAGTTGATGGAATCTGCATAAGCAATAGCTTTGAAACCGGTGCATTGATAGCATACAGTGCTGCTGCAAGGATTGCGTAGAAAACAGCTTTATTTTTCTTTAACATTCTTACTTTAAAATCTCCTCAATCGCCTTAAGTTCGGCTTCTGTGAATGCCCTGCTCTTTACAATCTGACAATTCTCCACAATCTGTGCCGGCTTAGATGCACCAATAAGTACGCTAGTTACCTCACCATCTCTAAGCACCCATGAAAGTGCCATCTGTGCAAGCGACTCGCCTCTTGATTCAGCGATATCATTAAGTGCTGATATCTTAGCCAAAGTCACATCATCAATTGCATTTTCCTTAAGGAATCTGCCGTCAGTCTTAATACGGCTGTCCTCTGGAATTCCGTGAAGATATTTGTTAGTTAATAAGCCCTGTGCAAGCGGACAGAAAGCAATTATACCAATGCCATTTGTCGCAGCATAATGCTTTAAGCCATCTTCTTCTATGTTACGCTCGAACATTGAATACTTTCTCTGATTAATAATAAAAGGTGTCTTAAGCTCAGTAAGTATTTTAACAGCTTCCTCTGTCTGAGCCTTATTATAGTTAGAAATACCAACATATAATGCCTTACCGCTCTTTACTATAGAATCAAGAGCCTGCATAGTCTCAAAAAGAGGTGTCTCAGGGTCCGGTCTGTGGTGATAGAAAATATCCACATAATCAAGCCCCATTCTCTTAAGACTCTGGTCAAGGCTGGCAATTAAGTACTTTCTTGAACCCCAGTTACCATAAGGACCATCCCACATCTCATAGCCTGCCTTAGTAGAAATCACAAGCTCATCACGATATGCACCAAGTCCGTCCTTTAATATACGTCCAAAATTCTCTTCTGCGGCTCCCGGTATAGGCCCATAATTATTCGCCAAATCAAAATGTGTAATTCCATTATCAAATGCAGTCTCGCAAAGAGCCTTCATATTATCAAAGCTCGCATTACTTCCAAAATTATGCCACAATCCAAGGGACACCATCGGAAGCATAAGCCCACTATTCCCACACCTGAAATACTTCATCTTCTCATATCTGTCCGCTGCTGCTATGTACATAAAAAAACCCTCCAATACTATAATTTTGTTCGGCGGAGCGTTGCCAACTGATTGCTCTAATATATCCCCAGCCATTACCGTTTTCGTCCGTCCTACAAAAAAGGAGCTTTTATTCAAAGCTCCTTGTACATTATACCACCTATTTTATTCTAAGTCCAGTAACTCATGATAGAAATTATCGTAATCAGTTCTGCCCTCTTTTATAAACTTAATAGCAGAAGAAGGATGACTGTTTAATATCCCTGTAAGAAGGTATGGAATATCATAGCCCCACTTATCCGGTCCTTCCTTAAGAGGATTCATATGCTTCTCAACAAAATTCATAACCGGCACAAGATTGTACTTAGGATTACGAAGGAATGAAAGAAGCTGCTCCATATAACAGTTACCTGCACCTCTTCCCATACCGCTCATGGTAGCATCAAGATAGCTTGCACCATTAATAGCCGCCTCAATAGTATTAGCAAAGGCAAGCTGCTGATTATTATGTGCATGAATACCAACCTTCTTGCCACATGGTGCAGAAGCTGCCATATACCTGGCTGTAAGTCTTCTTACCTGCTCAGGATAGAATGCACCAAAGCTATCTACAAGGTAAATCGCATCTGCATCAGACTTTGCAAGAAGCTCAAGTCCATTATTAAGATTCTCATCACTAACCTTAGATACAGCCATAAGGTTAACTGTTACCTCATAGCCCTTTTCCTTGGCATCAGCAATCATATCAATGGCAGCCGGAATCTGATGAATGTATGTAGCCACACGAATCATATCAATTACGCTGTCTTCTCTCTTTAAAATATCATTCTTATAATCAGTACGACCAACATCTGCCATTACACAAATCTTAAGGTCAGTATCATTATCGCCAACAATGGCCCTGATATCCTCTTCGTTAGAGAACTTCCACTTGCCAAATTCCTTTGGATTAAAAATCTCCTTAGAAGCCTTATAACCAAACTCCATATAATCAACGCCTGCCGCAACATTAGCCTTATATAAATCCTTTACAAACTCATCTGTAAAAGCAAAATTATTAACCAGTCCACCATCTCTTAATGTAGCATCAACAACCTTAATGTCAGGTCTGTATGATACTATTGTTCCAAATGTATTATCCATATCTAATCCCTCCGTGTATTACTTAATATATGCGGTTTCACTAACACGCTTTAAACTGTTACACTTTAAACCGCTAAAGCTATTATTATAATACACTTTTTTTTATATTTTGTCAAGTAGTATAATAAATCTCATAAGAAACAATCTTACCATTTTCCCATTCAAGGTCAACAGCCTGTTTATTTTTTATTCTGATACCCTTAGCATAACCGTTTTCAAACTGTTTAGGCAATGCCGGAAGCAGCTTAACCTCACCGCCCCTGTCCTGCACCAGCATATTGGCTATTCCTGCTATTCCGCCAAAATTGCCATCTATTTGGAACGGCTCATGGGCATCCCAAAGATTAGGATAGGTTGAGCGGTTAAGAAGGGTATTAAGGTATTTTCCTGCTGCCTCCCCATCTCCTAATACAGCAAACATATTAATAAGCCATGCACAGCTCCAGCCTGTATAGCCGCCTCCATTATCCAGACGATGCTTAAGTGATACCTTACAAGCCTTAGTAAGCTCTTCATTAC
>JAZQLB010000206.1:0-16530 GCA_045542475.1 Lachnospiraceae bacterium
GGATGTGGTAAGTCTACTACACTTCGTATGATCGCTGGACTTGAGGATATCAGCTCAGGTGAGTTATGGATCGGTGACAAGATGGTTAACGACGTAGAGCCTAAGGATAGAGATATCGCGATGGTATTCCAGAACTACGCTCTTTACCCACATATGTCAGTATATGACAACATGGCATTTGGTCTTAAGTTAAGAAAGGTTCCAAAGGCAGAGATCGATAAGTCTGTTCATGAGGCAGCTAAGATTCTTGATATCGAGCACTTACTTGACCGTAAGCCAAAGGCTCTTTCAGGTGGTCAGAGACAGCGAGTTGCTATGGGTCGTGCTATCGTACGTCAGCCTAAGGTATTCCTTATGGATGAGCCTTTATCAAACCTTGATGCTAAGTTAAGAGTACAGATGAGAATTGAGATTTCTAAGTTACATCAGAGACTTGAGACAACAATCATCTACGTTACACATGACCAGACAGAGGCTATGACTCTTGGTACAAGAATCGTTGTTCTTAAGGATGGTATCATCCAGCAGGTAGATACACCACAGAACCTTTACAACGAGCCACAGAACGTATTCGTTGCCGGATTCATCGGATCACCTCAGATGAACTTAATCGATGCTAAGATCGTTAAGAACGGAAGCGATATGGTTCTTATGTTTGGCAGCAACTCAGTTAAGTTACCAGCTGCTAAGGCTGAGAAGCTTGGCGCTTATGTTGATAAGACAGTTATCATGGGTATTCGTCCAGAAGACCTTAACGATACAGAGATGTTCATCAGCCAGTCACCTGATAGCGTAATTGAGGCTGAGATCAGAGTATACGAGTTACTTGGTGCTGAAGTTTACTTATACTTCGATATCGAGGATAAGAGCTGTACAGCTAGAGTTAACCCTCGTACAACAGCTAGACCTGGCGATAAGATTAAGCTTGCTCTTGATATGACTAAGCTTCACATCTTTGATAAGGAGACAGAGTTAGTAGTTAAGTGCTAATTTCTATCCTACATAGTTAGAAAAGTATGAAATATTGAGGAAATGTGCTATTTTATGCACATTTCCTCTTTTATTTTTTTCGGTTTTGATTTACAATATAGTCAATATGGGGTTATTTTGCCTATGATATGACCATTTTAATGAAAGTAGGGATATTACATGATTTCTAACCAGATTTTACAAAACACCATTGAAGGACTTAAATCAATTACAAGAATTGATTTATGTATTATGGACACAGAGGGAAAGACACTTGCAACTACATTTCCGGAGGCGGACGAATATGAGGAGGCAGTAATAGCTTTCGTAGGTTCACCGGCAGATAGTCAGGTTATTCAGGGACATCAGTTTTTTAAGGTATTTGATGACCGCCAGTTAGAGTACGTTCTCTTAGCAAAGGGCGGAAGTGATGATGTTTACATGATTGGAAAGATTGCAACTTTCCAGATTCAGAATTTATTAGTGGCATATAAGGAGAGATTTGACAAGGATAACTTTATTAAAAATCTTCTTCTGGATAATCTTCTTCTTGTTGATATATATAACAGAGCTAAGAAGCTTCATATTGATACTGATGTGAAGAGAATAGTATTTCTTATTGAAACCAAGCATGAGAAGGATAATAATGCGTTAGAGACCTTAAGAACCTTATTTGCAGGTAAGTCTAAGGACTTTATTACAGCGGTAGATGAGAAGAATATTATTGTAGTAAAAGAGCTTAAGCAAAATGAGACCTATGAGGATATGGATCAGGTTGCGCTTACAATTCTTGATACACTTAATGCAGAGGCTATGAGTAAGGTACATATTGCTTATGGTACAATTGTTAATGAGATTAAGGAAGTATCACGTTCTTATAAGGAAGCAAAGATGGCACTTGATATTGGTAAGATATTCTTTAGTGACAGGAATGTAGTTGCATATTCAAAGCTTGGAATTGGAAGACTTATTTACCAGCTTTCATTATCACATTGCAAGATGTTTATCAAGGAGATTTTTGATGGAAAGAGCCCTGATGATTTTGATGAGGAGACACTTTCTACAATTAATAAGTTCTTTGAGAACAGCCTTAATGTATCTGAGACATCAAGACAGTTATATATTCACAGAAATACTCTGGTATACAGACTTGATAAGATTCAGAAGAGTACCGGTCTTGATATAAGAGTGTTTGATGATGCAATCACATTTAAGATTGCCCTCATGGTAGTTAAATATATGAAATATATGGAATCACTTGATTATTAATATATGACCCCCTTATAATAATAGGGACCGGTCAATTTATAAGTATAAGGGAGGCTTTTATTGCATGCTTATTTTAGAAAACGTATGTAAGAAATATTCAACAGGTTTCCCGGCTTTAAATAATATCAGCTTAACCGTTGAGAAGGGCGAGTTTGTATTTATTGTTGGGCAGAGTGGTGCGGGTAAATCCACGCTTATTAAGCTGCTTCTAAAAGAACTTGAACCTACCTCAGGGCATATTTTTATTAATGGCAAGAATCTTCAGAGGGTAAAGAGAAGACACCTTCCGATGATAAGAAGGGACATGGGCGTTGTTTTTCAGGATTTCAGACTTCTGGCAGACAGAAATGTCTATGATAATATTGCATTTGCACAAAAGGTAATAGAAGCACCTAATAGAAAAATACGTCCTGAAGTACTTTCCATGCTTTCCATGGTAGGTCTTCTTGATAAATACAAGTCATTTCCAAGTGAACTTTCAGGTGGTGAGCAGCAGCGTGTTGCCATCGCCAGAGCACTGATAAATAAGCCGGAGATACTTTTGGCAGATGAACCAACAGGTAATCTGGATAATAATAATTCATGGGAAATCATGAAGCTTCTTGAGGAAGCCAACGAAAGAGGAACTACAGTTATTGTAGTAACACATAATATGGATTTGGTTAATGCCATGGGCAAAAGGGTAATTACTATTGAACATGGAAAGATTATATCAGATTGGCAGCGAGGTGATTACGGATATGAAGATTAGTTCTTTGGGCTACTGTATTAAGCAGGGCTTTAAAAATATATACCGTAACCGCTTATTTTCGCTTGCCTCAGTTGCGACTATGGCGGCATGTATTTTCTTATTTGGTATTTTTTATTCGGTAACACAGAATATGAACTATATGGTACAGGAGGCTGAGAAGAATACCTGTATTACGGTATTCTTTGATGTGGGAATTACCAATGAGAGAGTGGAGTCCATAGGAAAAACCATCCAGCAGATGGATACGGTAATGTTAATAGAATATACATCTCCGGAGCAGGCATGGGAGAAGTATAAGCAAATATATTTTGCAGATTATCCTGAACTGGCAGAGGGCTTTGCGGATGATAATCCTCTGGCAGATTCAGCATCATATACAATATATTTGTCAGAAGCTGATGCACTGCAGGAGGTTTCTTCAAGTATAGAGCACATTGATGGTGTTCGTAAGGTAAAAAAATCAGAAATTACAGCTAATTCTTTAGTTGATGCCAGTGGACTTATAAGCATGGTTTCAGTGGCTACAATTGTGGTGCTTTTCCTTGTTGCATGGTTCCTTATTGGAAATACTGTCGCAACAGGTATTACGGTAAGAAGTGAAGAGATCGCGATTATGAAACTGCTCGGTGCAAAGAATGGTTTTGTCAGAGCTCCTTTTATTGTGGAGGGTATTGTAATCGGACTGGTCGGAGCTATGCTTCCAATGGTTGCAATATATTTTCTATATGAGAGTGTTGTTGATTATATCGTAAACAAATTCTTGTTCTTATCCAACATATTAGTCTTTCTTCCAATAGAGACTATATTTGATTCTCTTATACCAGTTGCAGCAATACTGGGTATGGGTATTGGTTTTTTAGGAAGCTATACTACCTTAAGAAAACATTTAAAGGTGTAACGGAGGCATTTTTTTGAGAAGAACTATTAAAAATACTTTTAAAAGAATACCAAAGATAATGCTTATAGCCATAATGGTTTTGTCAATGGTGCCGCTTAATGTATCTGATGCGCCGATATACGCGGCTGTTACGGAGGATGACATTAGGGAGGAAGAGGAGAAGCTGGAGGAGATTCAGAGTAGAATCGACGAGCTGACAAGCTATGTTGATGAACTTAGTGGCAATATAACCAGCTTGCAGGGGTATATCAGTGAGGTTGATGCGATTCTGGCTGATTTGAGTATTGATATATATAATCTTAATATGCAGATTGCCCAGAAGGAAATTGATATTGCCAATAAACAGACTGAAATAGACAATATAAAGCTTGAAATAGAAGGCGTTGAGACAGATATTTCCAATGCCCGCACATTCCTTGCGGTGGCGCAGGAATCAGAGATTATGCAGTATGAATCAATGAAGCTTAGAATACAATATATGTATGAGAATGGTGATAATACATTTATTGATATTCTTTTTTCATCAGAGAGCATGATTGATTTTCTTAATAATGCAGAGTATATTGCAGAGATTTCTGAGTATGACAGAGATAAGCTTATTGAGTATGCCGAGACTAAGGAGGCAATAGCTACGCTTCTTGCTAATTTGGAGGGATTGGAAACAGAGCTTCTGGTAGCAAAGACCTTGCTTGAGCAGGAAGAGGCACTGCTGCAGACGGATAAGGCATCCCTTGAGAACAGCAGAGCTCAATTAGAAGCAGAGGAAGCAGCATATGATACCATATTAGCTGCCAAGAGTTCAGAGCTTGCCAGTGCAGAGGGCGATAAGGCATACACGGAACAGCAGATTGCTTTGGCAGAACAGCAGTATGCTGATCAGGAAGAGATTATTAACCAGGTTAAGGAAGAATATGCAGCATGGCTGGCAGAACTGGCGGCTCAGAATCAGAGTGCAGAGGCAGCTATAGCAGCTAAGCTTGCAGAAATCGGAGTAACAGGTTTTACATGGCCGGTTCCGGGGTATAATACTATTACATCGGAATTTGGTGGACGAATTCATCCAATTCTTGGTATATATAAGCTGCATGATGGTATGGATATTTCCGGATATAATATTAATAATAAGCCGATTGTGGCAGCCTATGGCGGAACAGTTGTGTTGTCCCAATCATATTACGGTTATGGTAATTGTGTTAAAATCGATCATGGCGGCGGTATTCAGACACTTTACGCACATGCATCAGCACTACTTGTTTCGGTAGGACAGACCGTAAATGCAGGCGATACCATAGCACTTGTTGGAAGTACTGGTAATTCCACCGGTCCGCATTTACATTTTTCACTAATTATAGGTGGTGAATTTGTTAACCCAAGAGATTATGTAAAAATACCAATATATTAAAAAATAAGATACCAAAGAGTACATGTCGATTATGTATTTGATATGTAAGAGAGAGGAGTAATATGGAAGTTAATAAGTCAGGATTTTCTTTATTAAGAAATATTATAGGGGTTATATTAATTGTATTTTCAATGATGACATTTACGGGCTGTGAGGGAGATTTATACTCTCTAATCGGACCGGGGTCAGATTATGGAGCACAGGAAACAAAGGAAGATAAAACATCTGATAAGGATTCAGATACGGACAAGAAAAAGGAAGATGAGAAGGGGGCTTATGTTCCTGAAAGTGAGATTCTGACAGATGAGGTAATTGAAAAGATTGATACACTTATTCAGGTGGTAGATCAGTATTACCTTTATGAGTATGATGAGGAAGCTATGGTAGATGCCATATATGCGGCAGTTTTAAGCTCACTTGGAGATCCTTATTCAGTATACTATACCAAAGAAGAGTATGACAGCTTCTTAGAGAGTGCATCGGGTGTGTATTGTGGAATTGGTGTAGTGGTTCAGCAGAATATGGAAACAGGAATTGTAACTGCTGTAAAGCCATATCTTGATTGTCCGGGCTATGAGGCAGGTATCAGACCGGGAGATATTATTCTGGCTGTAGATGGAACAGAGATTACGGGAATGGACCTTAATGCGGCAGTCAGCCTTATCAAAGGAGAGGAAGGTACTACTGTAACCATTACCATATATAGGGATGAGCAGACCTATGACTTTGAGGTTGAGAGACGTATAATTAGTGTTCAGACCATAGCCTATGAGATGCTTGATAATAATATCGGATATATTGATATTGATGAATTTGACGAGGTTACGGCAAAGCAGTTTAGCAAGGCACTTGATGATCTTATTGCTCAGGGAATGGAAGGTCTTGTAATTGATTTAAGAGACAATCCGGGTGGTTTGCTTGATATTGTTGTAGATATGCTGGATGAAATATTGCCTGAGGGAACTATTGTATCAGTAAAGGATAAATACGGAAGAACAGATGAGTATACCTCTGATGCAGATACAAAGCTTAATGTTCCATTGGTTGTACTGGTTAACGAGAATAGTGCCAGTGCATCAGAAATTTTTGCCGGAGCTGTTAAGGATTATGGAGTAGGAACCCTTGTAGGTAAGACTACCTTTGGTAAGGGTATTGTTCAGACCTTGTTCTCGCTCAGAGATGGCACGGGTGTTAAGATTACAATTGAGGATTATTATACACCAAGTGGAACAAGTATTCACGAGATAGGTGTGGAGCCGGACGTGGAGGTAGAATTACCGGATGAGCTTAAGATTCTGGTAGAAATACCAAGGGATGAGGATACTCAGCTTCAGGCAGCGCTTGATATACTATGTGAATAATAATATCTGAAAGGCGCATTGTAAACGGAAGGAGCCAGGTTGTGAAATTCAGAGGAATAGAGAAAAGAGAAGAGGGTAAATTTATTACCAGATATAATCTTGCATATGAGACCGAAGACGGCAAAGAGAAGATATATGAGATAATAAGCAGAAAGAAAAATCTTGACAGCTTCGAGGCACTGCATGGCGAAAAGCCGGATGCGGTTGTTATTATTGCAACCAGCGAGGATGGCGAGAGAATTCTGGTTAATAAGGAATACAGAATGGCTGTAGGCGACTGGGTATATAATTTTCCTGCCGGGCTTATTGATGAAGGTGAAGAACCACAGGAGAGTGCTAAGCGTGAGCTTTGGGAAGAAACAGGACTTGAGCTGTACGAGATTAATGATATTATCGGACCTAGCTATAGCGCAGTTGGTTTTAGTAATGAGATTAATGTGTGTGTGGTTGGAAAGGCAAGAGGCGAGTTTGCTAAAAGTACATCAGCAGAGGAAGAGATTATTCCGTGCTGGTATACCAAGGCAGAGATAAAAGAGCTGCTTAAGAAATATCGTTTTGCAGCAAGAACGCAGGCTTATTGTTATATGTGGAGTCAGAAATAAAAAATTAAAACGGTGCAGTCCTTTTTATGGGACAGCCAATGCCGTAAACTAAGAATCAAGATAAGGATATATCCTTACTTGATTCTTTTTTTGATTTTACACACATGGGAGGAATGGTTATGAAGAATATGAGTAAAGCAATGGTGGCAGGATTAGAGGGATTGGCAATAATTGGTGTAGGTGTGGTAATAATGGGCATGTTAATGTGGGGAGTAATGGTAGCATAGAAAAGATTTTGGAAAGAGGCGTATTTGAAGAAAATACGTCTTTTTTCAATTATGAAAGTTGACAAAAATGTAATAATATCTGAAAATAGAAGCAGTTAGATATGTAGTTTAGAAATTAATTTTTAAAGTTATGGGAGGGCACAATGGGAAAGAAACCAAAAATAAGAATAACCTTCAATTCGCCGGTGGTGTTGAGCTTTGCAGCAATATGCTTTGTGGTGCTGGCAATAAATTATCTTACAGGAGGAAGCAGTAATAGGAATTTTTTTATTACCTATCATTCCTCTTTGGCATCACCCCTTACTTATATAAGATTTTTCACACATGTGTTGGGGCATGCAGGATGGTCGCACTATATTGGGAATATGTCATACATTCTGCTCCTTGGCCCCATGCTTGAGGAAAAGCATGGAAAGAAGGAGATTATAGAGGTCATATGTATAACAGCAGTTATAACAGCCCTGATTAACTATATTTTCTTCTGGAATGTGGGAATATGCGGTGCCAGCGGTGTGGTATTTGCATTTATTTTACTGGCATCCTTTACCAGTTTTAAGGAGGGAGAGATTCCTCTTACCGTTATTCTTGTGGCATTAATATATATCGGACAGCAGATATATGACGGAATTTTCGTACAGGATAATATTTCCAATATGGCGCATATTGTAGGTGGAGTTACAGGTGCGGTATCGGGTTACATGTTAAACAGAAAGGGGAAGAGTGATGTTTAATTTCTTTAAGGGCGCAGGGAAAACAAGGGAGCTTGATGCAATTATCGACAGGATAGAGCTGAATGCTGCCAATAATTATAAGGATGAGGCGCAAAGGGCACTTAAGGAACTGGAGTCAAGAATTGAGGAACTGGTAAAAGAAGGCTCATTAAGTGATAAAAAGGCTAAGGAATATAGCGGAATTGTAACCAGATACAAGGAGAAAATGAAGGGGTATACTCATAAGGACCAGCCTACAGGGTGGTAGAACCGGCAGGCTAAATGAAAAACAACAGAACAAATGTTTGCAATGCGTGTATGAATATGCTATAATGTAAAAAGCTTATTCATACACGTTTTTGTGTATACTAAATATATATTTTGCAGGAGGTCCGTTATCATGGCTAATAACGACAGCTCAGCTAAATTTAATGAAACAAAACCATTTATTTTACACTCAGAATTTGCCCCGACTGGCGACCAGCCCCAGGCGATTGAGGCGTTAGTCAATGGTTTTAAGGAGGGCAACCAGTTCCAGACCCTTCTGGGTGTTACGGGCTCAGGTAAGACCTTTACCATGGCAAATGTTATTCAGGCACTTAATAAGCCGACCTTGATTATAGCGCATAATAAGACACTGGCAGCACAGCTCTATGGTGAGATGAAGGAATTCTTTCCAGAGAATGCGGTAGAATACTTTGTGTCATACTACGATTATTATCAGCCAGAGGCTTATGTGCCATCTACGGATACCTATATAGAGAAGGATTCTGCAATTAATGATGAGATAGATAAGCTGCGCCATTCAGCGACAGCAGCACTTTCAGAGAGAAAGGATGTTATTATTGTAGCCAGTGTATCCTGCATATATGGTCTGGGAAGCCCTATTGATTATGAGAGCATGGTGGTATCTCTTCGCCCGGGAATGGAGAAGGACAGGGATGATATTATCAGAAAGCTTATTGATAACCAGTATATGCGTAATGATCTGGATTTTAAGCGTGGAACCTTCAGGGTGCGTGGAGATGTGCTGGAGGTATTTCCGGCGGCTTCTACGGATAGGGCAATCAGAATTGAATTTTTCGGAGATGAGATTGATAGAATTACTGAGATAGATGTACTTACCGGCGAGAAGAAGGCAGAGCTTTCACATGTAGCTGTTTTTCCGGCATCTCATTATGTTGTGCCAAGGGAGAAGATGATAGAGGCAGCGGAGAATATAAGGGCAGAGCTTAAGGAGAGAGTGGCATACTTTAAGAGTGAGGATAAGCTTCTAGAGGCACAGAGAATATCGGAGAGAACGAATTTTGATGTGGAAATGATGCTTGAGACAGGCTTCTGTTCAGGAATTGAGAACTATTCAAGGCATTTAGCAGGGCTTGAGCCGGGAGTGCCGCCGTATACTCTTATGGATTATTTTCCTGATGACTTTCTTATAATAGTGGATGAGTCGCATATTACAGTTCCGCAGGTGAGAGGAATGTATGCAGGCGACCGTTCAAGAAAGACTACCTTGGTGGATTATGGCTTCAGACTGCCATCGGCACTTGATAACAGACCACTTAATTTTACGGAGTTTGAGGAAAAGATAGACCAGATGATGTTTGTATCGGCTACACCTTCCGTGTACGAGGCAGAGCATGAGCTTATGAGAGTGGAGCAGATTATCAGACCTACCGGACTTCTTGATCCTGAGATTACAGTTAAGCCGGTGGAGGGGCAGATTGATGACCTTATCAGCGAGGTTAATAAGGAGATTGATAAGCATAATAAGGTTCTGATTACCACGCTGACCAAGAGAATGGCAGAGGATTTGACCGACTATATGAAGGAGGTTGGAATCAGGGTAAGATACCTGCATTCGGATATTGATACGTTGGAGCGTTCAGAGATTATCAGGGATATGCGAATGGATGTGTTTGATGTGCTTGTAGGTATTAACCTGCTGAGAGAGGGACTTGATATTCCTGAGATTACTCTGGTGGCTATTCTTGATGCGGATAAGGAGGGCTTTCTTCGTTCTGAGACCTCGCTTATTCAGACAATCGGACGAGCAGCACGTAATGCGGACGGACGGGTTATAATGTATGCTGATAACATGACGGATTCCATGAGGAATGCCATAGATGAGACTAACAGAAGACGTGCTATTCAGCAGAAGTATAATGAGGAGCATGGAATTACCCCAACCACCATTAAGAAGGCAGTAAGGGATTTGATTGCCATTTCAAAGGCGGCAAGCGATACCAAGAAGCTGGTGGAGAAGGATATTGAATCCATGAGCGCACAGGAGCTTGAGAAGCTTCTTGCTGAGCTTAAGAAGAAAATGCACAAGGCAGCAGCAGAACTGGATTTCGAGAAGGCAGCTGAGCTTCGTGATAAAATAATAGAGATAAAGAAGAATATGCAGGAAGATTAGGAGTAGTTATGGGACTTTATTCAAGACAATATATTAAGATAAGAGGTGCCAGTGAGCATAACTTAAAGAAGCTGGATGTGGATATTCCAAGAGATTCCTTTACTGTACTGACCGGTGTCAGCGGTTCAGGTAAATCATCTCTTGCCTTTGATACCATATATGCAGAGGGACAGAGACGTTATATGGAGTCGCTTTCTTCCTATGCAAGACAGTTCTTAGGCCAGATGGAAAAGCCGGATGTGGAGCTTATTGAGGGCCTGTCACCTGCTATTTCCATTGACCAGAAATCAACCAACCGTAACCCACGTTCTACTGTTGGAACTGTTACGGAGATATATGATTATATGCGACTTTTATATGCCAGAATCGGTATACCTCATTGTCCTAAGTGTAAAAGAGAGATTAAGAAGCAGACTGTTGACCAGATGGTTGACCAGATTATGGAGCTTCCTGAGAAAACACGCTTTCAGGTGCTGGCTCCGGTTGTACGTGGCAGAAAGGGCGAGCATGTTAAGGTATTTGACAGTGCGAAAAGAAGCGGATATGCCCGTGTAAGAGTTGACGGTATTGTGTATGAGCTTTCAGAGGAATTTAAGCTGGAGAAAAATAAGAAACACAATATAGAGATAGTTGTTGACCGTTTGGCTGTTAAGGAGGGGATGGAGAAGAGACTTACTGACTCTATTGAGAATGCACTTGCCTTGGCAGAGGGACTTATGATGATTGATGTTATTGATGGGGAGACCATTAATTTCAGTCAGAGCTTTTCATGTCCTGATTGTGGAATAAGTATTGAAGAGGTGGAGCCTAGAAGCTTTTCGTTTAATAACCCATTTGGTGCCTGTCCGGAATGTTTTGGTCTAGGTTATAAGATGGAATTTGATATTGACCTTATTATACCTGACAAGAGAATGAGCATTGATGAGGGGGCTATTGTGGCTATGGGCTGGCAGTCCAGTACGGATGATGGCAGCTTTACGAGAGCCATTCTTAATGCACTGGCAAAGGAGTACGATTTCAGCCTGAGCACGCCGTTTAAGGATTATCCTGACAAGGTTAAGGATATTTTAGTTAATGGTACAAATGGTCATGAGGTAAAGGTACATTACCGTGGTCAACGAGGAGTGGGTGTGTATGATATTGCCTTTGAGGGTCTTATCAGAAATATGCAGAAGCGTTACAGAGAGACTGCTTCTGATGTTATGAAGCAGGAATATGAGACCTTTATGAAGATTACACCTTGTGCAGAATGTAAGGGACAAAGGCTTAAGGCTACCTCGCTTGCGGTTACTGTAGGTGGACTTAATATATTTGAGATGACGGATATGTCCATTCTGAAGCTTAAGGATTATATTGAGGGCTTGGAGCTTACTAAGATGCAGGTAACCATCGGTGAGCAGATTCTTAAGGAGATTAAGGCGAGACTGGGCTTTATGGTTAATGTGGGTCTTGAATATCTTACCTTGTCAAGAGCCACAGGAAGCTTATCAGGTGGTGAGGCACAGAGAATACGTCTGGCAACACAGATAGGTTCAGGATTGGTTGGTGTGGCGTATATTCTTGATGAGCCTAGTATCGGTCTGCACCAGAGGGATAATGACAAGCTGTTGGCTGCACTTATGCACCTTAGGGATTTGGGTAATACGCTTATCGTGGTGGAGCATGATGAGGATACTATGAGGGCAGCGGATTATATCGTGGATATTGGTCCGGCAGCCGGAGAGCATGGCGGAGAGGTAGTTGCAACCGGTAACGCAGAGGAGATTATGGCGACACCGGGGTCAATTACGGGAGATTATCTTAGCGGACGTAGAAAAATCGAGGTGCCGGCTGAGAGACGTAAGCCAACTGATTATATTACCATAAAGGGGGCACGTCAGAACAACCTTAAGAATATTGATGTGGATATTCCACTTGGAGTATTTACTTGTGTTACGGGTGTATCAGGTTCGGGCAAGAGCTCACTTATTAATGAGATTCTCTACAAGCGTCTTGCCAGAGACCTTAACAGAGCCAGATTAATTCCGGGAGAGCATGGCGATATTATTGGAATTGAGAAGCTGGATAAGGTAATTGATATTGACCAGTCGCCAATCGGCAGAACTCCACGTTCTAATCCTGCCACATATACGGGAGCCTTTGACCTTATAAGAGACTTGTTTGCATCTACATCCGATGCCAAGGCTCGTGGTTATGATAAGGGACGTTTCAGTTTTAATAAGAAGGGCGGACGTTGTGAGGCTTGCAGCGGTGATGGTATAATTAAGATTGAGATGCATTTCCTACCTGATGTATATGTGCCTTGCGAGGTATGTGGCGGTAAGCGTTACAACAGAGAGACTCTTGAGGTAAAATATAAGGGAAAGAGCATTTACGATGTCCTTAACATGACTGTTGAAGAGGCGGTTAAGTTCTTTGAGAATGTTCCTACCATCAGACGTAAAATCGAGACTATGAATGAGGTGGGTTTATCCTATGTACGTCTGGGACAGCCATCTACACAGCTCTCAGGTGGCGAGGCACAGCGTATTAAGCTGGCAACAGAGCTTAGCAGAAAGGGTACGGGCAAGACCATCTATATTCTCGATGAGCCTACCACCGGACTTCATTTTGCAGATGTTCATAAACTGGTGGATATCCTTAGAAAGCTGTCTGATTCAGGCAATACGGTAGTGGTTATTGAGCATAATCTGGATGTTATCAAGACCGCAGATTATATAATAGATATCGGACCTGAGGGTGGAGACCGCGGTGGTACCGTTATTGCCAAGGGAACACCTGAGGAGGTTGCTAAGAATAAGAAGTCATATACCGGTAAGTATGTGGCGAAGTATTTGAAGTAAATATAGAGACTTACTAAAGAGAAGTGCTTGCGGAGGCAGAATATACTGCTTTTGTGAGGGCTTCTTTTTGTATAATTTGTTCAGCAAATTTCTTTCAAAAACAATCAAAAAAGTCACATTGACAAAATTACAAAATGGAAAAGAAAATCTGTTGCATACGAAAAAAAATAGGTGTATATTTCTTCTATAAAAATAATGTCTCAAAAAAGAGACGTTATTTTAATTAGAGGAACATATTTTAAGTCAAATTAAAAATCAGGAGGATACACCATGAACAGAGAAATGGTTGTCGTTATTGATTTTGGCGGTCAGTACAATCAGTTGGTTGCAAGACGTGTCAGAGAATGTAACGTGTATTGTGAGATATACTCATATAAGACGGACATTGAAAAGATTAAGGCAATGAACCCAAAGGGGATTATTTTAACAGGCGGACCTAACAGCTGTTATGAGGAGGGGGCGCCAACCTGTACCAAGGAGCTGTTTGAGCTAGGTATTCCGGTTCTTGGACTTTGCTATGGCGCACAGCTTATGATGCATGTACTTGGTGGCAGGGTGGAAAAGGCACCAGTTCGTGAATACGGTAAGACAGAGGTATTTGTTGAGACTTCATCTGCTTTATTTGCAAATGTAGCACCGACTACAATATGTTGGATGAGCCATTTTGATTATATTTCAAAGCTCGCACCGGGCTTTAATGTCTGTGCACATACTGCAGACTGTCCTGTGGCAGCGGCAGAAAAGCCGGATGAAAATCTCTATGCAATCCAGTTCCACCCAGAGGTTCTTCACACTCAGGAAGGAACCAAGATGCTTGAAAATTTTGTTAAGGGCGTATGCGGCTGTGTTGGCGACTGGAAGATGGATTCGTTTGTTGAGAATTCCATTAAGGCAATCAGGGAAAAGGTTGGTAAGGGAAAGGTGTTATGTGCTCTTTCCGGTGGTGTGGATTCTTCGGTTGCAGCAGTACTTCTTTCTAAGGCAGTAGGGGACCAGCTTACTTGTGTATTCGTAGACCACGGTCTTCTCCGTAAGGATGAGGGTGACGAGGTCGAGGAAATCTTTGGACCAGCAGGCAAATATGAGCTTAATTTCATCCGTGTAAACGCACAGGAGCGCTATTACAGCAGGCTTGCCGGAGTAACAGAGCCGGAGCAGAAGCGTAAGATAATCGGCGAGGAATTTATTAGAGTATTTGAAGAGGAAGCAAAGAAAATCGGAGCTGTAGACTTCCTCGTTCAGGGAACTATCTATCCTGATGTGGTAGAAAGCGGTCTTGGCGGTGAATCGGCAGTAATCAAGTCACACCACAATGTAGGCGGACTTCCTGACTGTGTAGATTTCAAGGAGATTATTGAGCCGCTTCGAGACCTTTTCAAGGACGAGGTAAGAAGGGCAGGTCTTGAGCTTGGAATTCCTGAAAAATTAGTATTTCGTCAGCCATTCCCGGGTCCGGGTCTTGGTGTTCGTATCGTTGGCGAGGTAACGGCTGACAAGGTAAGAATTGTTCAGGAGGCGGATGCTATCTATCGTGAGGAGATTGAGAAGGCAGGTATGAGCCATCAGATTGGACAGTATTTTGCAGCACTTACTAATATGAGGTCTGTGGGTGTTATGGGTGATGAGAGAACCTATGATTATGCTGTGGCACTTAGGGCGGTGAATACTATTGATTTCATGACTGCGGAGGCAGCGGAGATTCCGTTTGCGGTATTGCAGACGGTTATGAGCAGGATAATTAATGAGGTTCGTGGGGTTAATCGCGTGTTCTATGATTTGACTAGTAAGCCGCCGGGGACGATTGAATTCGAATAATCGCGACTGGCTACAAGCCGAGCCAATAGGCGAAACAATCGAGGAAGAGTGCTTGCATTCTTCCTCGTATTTTTTTGCCTATTTACTGGGCGCCAGCCCGCGTACGAGCGACTTTGTCGCGAGTTCGCGCTCGGCTTCTAGTGCATTGTGAAGTGAGAATAAATGAGCCAAGAAACGCCGGATTTACAGTGTTTCTTGGCTTTTGTTTTAATCTGATTATAATTGCTATGAGAAAATATGTAGACTTTTTATTTGAATTAATATATACTGATTTGTATTATAAGTTGAAGGAGGAATGTCCTATACATTTACAACCAAATAATTTTAAGCTCGAACCAACGACTATATGGTCTTTTCCGAACAGAGGGAGTTGGGCGACACATTCCGGAAAGTATCGAGGAAATTGGTCACCATATGTGCCAAGAAATCTGATACTTCGCTATTCTGATTCCGGTGAATGGGTCTTAGATCAATTTATGGGTAGTGGGACTACTTTAGTGGAGGCTAAGCTACTTAATCGTAATGCGGTAGGTGTTGATATTAATCCGCAATCTGTTTCGCTTTCAGAAACAAATATACAATTCCAATGTAAAACAAATTCAAAAATCTATACACGAAATGGTAATGCCACAGATTTACATTTTATTAGGGATAACAGTATTGATTTTATATGTACACATCCACCATATTCTAATATTGTTAAGTATAGTGAAGGGATTGGGGGAGATCTATCATTGCTTAATGTGGATGATTATTTATATCAAATGAAAAAAGTAGCTAAGGAATCTTTCAGGGTGTTAAAGAAAGGGAAGCAGTGTGCTGTAATGATGGGAGATATTAGAATATGTGGAAATGTCATTCCACTAGGTTTTCGTGTAATGGAATGTTTTCTGGAAGCTGGTTTTACTAATAAAGAAATCATTATTAAAGAACAACATAATTGTTGTTCAACAAAATACTGGAAGACACTGTATAATAATTTTCTTCTGCTGACTCATGAGTACATTTTTGTATTTAGTAAATAAAATTTAGTTAAGTTATTATTGAGATTTTTTGAATTACAATTTATAATGTATTTATGCGCAAATATGATGGCATATTTTATGTGGTAATAGTTGTGAGGAATAAGAATGGATAAAGAAAAAGTCGCTCCATTTGTGAAATGGGCTGGCGGAAAGCGTCAGTTGCTTCCACAGATAAAGGAGAGAATGCCTGAAAAATATAATAATTATTTTGAGCCGTTTGTAGGTGGCGGTGCGGTGAC
>JAZQLB010000207.1:0-2617 GCA_045542475.1 Lachnospiraceae bacterium
GGCTGACCATTAATCTCAACCGTATAAGCACCGATATGCTGTGTGATACCGCCAGCTTCTCTTGAGGTTACATTAGTTTCTCTAATAGCATCAAGAAGTGATGTCTTACCATGGTCAACGTGTCCCATAACACATACAACCGGTGGTCTTGGAACAAGTGTACTTGGGTCTTCCTCTTCCTCCTTTAAAAGCTCAGCGATAACATCAACCTTAACCTCATGCTCACAGATGCAGTTAAACTCTAATGCGATTTCCTCGGCTGTATCAAAATCAATTTCTTGATTAATTGTTACGATTGTACCCTTCATGAAAAGAGTCTTAACAACTGCTGCCGGCGCAAGCTTCATCTTCTCAGCAAGCTCCTTGATTGTAAGAACATCAGGAAGAATAAGTGTCTTAATTGTCTCCTCCTCAACAACTGGTGCTGGAGCAGGCTTATTATTCTTAACATTCTTCTTTTCAAGAGCCTTTGTATTCTCTTTTCTGTCTTCTCTATCGTACTTGTTTCTGTCGTTTAAGCGGTTCTCACGCTCACGGCTTCTCTGCTCCTTCTGCTCTCTGACTTCTCTTGCATCACCGATACCCTTAGAGTCATCATCCTTACCAAAGCCTCTTGAGTCGCCTCTAAAGCCATTACCTCTGCCATCAGGTCTTCTGTTACCCTCTGGTCTCTGACCGTCTTTTCTAAAGCCGTCCTTATTGCCCTCTGGTCTGCCACCGTCAGGTCTGCCGCCTTCTCTTCTGAAACCGTCTCTTCCGTTTCCTTCCGGTCTCTGACCGTCTCTTCTAAAGCCGCCTTCTCTGTTTCCTTCCGGTCTTCCACCTTCTCTTCTAAAGCTACCATCTCTCTTACCATCAGGTCTCTGACCATCTCTCCTTGGTGCTCCATCTCTGACATCCGGTCTCTGACCGTCCCTTCTTGGTGCTCCATCTCTGTTATCAGGTCTGTTTCCATCTCTTCTTGGGCTATCCTGACGATTTCTATTATCTCTGATATCCTTTCTGTCACTATTCTGTGGATTGAATACCTGAGTTATTCTCTTCTTTGGTTCTCCATCAGCTTTCTTATCAGATTCCGACTTTGATGCCGGCTCATTCTTTGCCTGTTCCTGCTTTGGAGCCTGCTTATTTTCTGCCTTCTGTTCAGTCGCCTTCATGTCTGCCTTTGGCTTATCTTCCACCTTTGGCTGTTCTGGCTTTACTTCTGCTTTGGCAGGAGCTGACTTTGTGAAGTGCCCCTTAACCATGGCTATCTCATTATCCGAAATAGCGCTCATATGGTTCTTAACCTCCACATTCTTACCCTGTAAAAATTCTACTATATCACTACTTTTTATATCTAATTCCTTTGACAATTCATGTATTCTCATCTTAGGCATCGGCATTACCTCCTTCAATTATTTCGACCTGGGAATCTGTTAATTCCCTGCATTTTTTTAACAGTGAACCGGCAAATCCCTCATCGAGAATTGCTAGCGATGCACGAAACTGTTTACCCATAGAGTGACCTAAACTTTCCTTATCCTTATATATAACTAAAGGCAAGCCATAATATGCACAGGCATCCTTAAAACCCTTTCGGGTTCTGGCTGATGTATCATCTGCTATGATAATCAGTCTGGCTTTTCCCGACTTAATTGCCTTATCAACGGAAAATTCTCCACTCACTACACACCCTGCCTTAGTGGCAAGACCTATCATTGAAAGTATTCTATCTTGATTCAAATTCCATTAACTCCTTCTTTAGTGCTTCATAAACCTCGTCAGGAATACTGCATTTTAATGAACGCTCTAATCCCTTGGATTTAATGGCTTTATTAAGACAATCGCTTGAGATACATACATATGCACCTCTTCCGTTCTTCTTTCCTGTTACATCAAGAAGAATCTCATCCTCAGGAGTCTTGATAACTCTAAGGAGTGCTTTCTTGTCCTTCATCTCACCACAGCCTAAGCACTTTCTTTGTGGTATTTTTCTGGTAACAGCCATAGCATCACTTCCTTACAAAAAATATATTAATGATTACTCTTCGTCTGCATATTCTTCGTTAGAATAATCTTCCTCTGAATATTCCTCTTCTGAATACTGCTCATCGTACTCGTATGACTCCTCATACTCCTCTTCATACTCGTCATAGCTCTCAGTGTAATCTTCTCCTAATTCCTTCATCTGTGACTCGCTCTTGATATCAATCTTAAAGCCTGTAAGCTTAGCAGCAAGTCTTGCATTCTGTCCTTCCTTACCGATTGCAAGTGAAAGCTGATAGTCAGGAACTACAACTCTTGCAGTCTTCTCCTCATCATCAGCGATTACTGATACAACCTTTGCAGGACTTAATGCATTCTCAATTAAGTACGCTGGGTTCTCGCTCCAGTTAATAACGTCAATCTTCTCTCCGTTAAGCTCTTCAACAACGAAATTAACTCTCGCACCATTAACACCAACACATGCTCCAAGTGGATCAACATCAGGATTATTAGACCATACAGCAATCTTAGTTCTTGAACCTGCTTCTCTTGCCACGTTCTTAATCTCTACTGTTCCGTCTCTTACCTCTGCAACCTCTGCCTCGAATAATCTCTTAACAAGCTCAGGATGTGTTCTTGAAACAAGAAT
>JAZQLB010000208.1:0-3906 GCA_045542475.1 Lachnospiraceae bacterium
TATACGGAAGCTCCTGCTTCATTAACAATAATATACTGTACAGGAGTATCAAGCTCCTTTAACAGTTCTACAATAACCTGCTCTGATTCTCTTGAAGCAGTACCATTACCAACTGAAATAAGGCTGATATTGTATTTCTTAATAAGCTTCTTTAGAACTTCCTTTGCTTCCTTTACCTTATTCTGTGGTGCGGTAGGATAAATAACTGTTGTATCAAGTACCTTACCTGTAGAATCAACAACTGCTAACTTACAGCCTGTTCTAAATGCCGGGTCCCAGCCAAGCACAACATGTCCTGCAACCGGCGGCTGTAAAAGTAACTGTTCAAGATTCTTACCAAACACCTTAATAGCGCCATCCTCAGCAGTCTCAGTAAGCTGATTTCTAATCTCACGCTCAATTGACGGAGCAATAAGTCTGTCGTAGCTGTCTGCAATGGCCTCCGCAATTACAGACTTGGTATATTCATTATCCCTTGTAATAATCTGCTTCTCGAGGTATGCAATAATCTTCTCTACCGGTGCCTCAATCTTAACTGTAAGCACCTTCTCATTCTCACCTCTGTTAATGGCAAGTGTTCTGTGACCTGCCATCTTAGCAACAGGCTCTTCAAAATTATAATACATCTCATATACAGTCTTGGCTTCCTCGTCCTTGGCTGTAGATATAACACGCCCCTCCTTAAAGGTAAGCGCTCTGATATAAGTTCTGTAGTCTGCATCATCAGAAACCGACTCCGCAATAATGTCCTTAGCTCCGGCAATAGCATCCTCTACTGTATTAACTTCCTTTTCCTCAGATAAATACTCCTTGGCCACCACCTCAAGAGGCTCCTTTGTCATCTGTAAAAGGATAATATTAGCAAGGGGCTCCAAGCCCTTTTCCTTAGCAATAGTAGCTCTGGTTCTTCTCTTTGGTCTATATGGTCTGTAAAGGTCTTCAACCATAACCATGGTCTGAGCCTGCTCTATCTGTAATCTTAATTCATCTGTAAGAAGTCCCTGCTCCTCGATTGATGAAATAACCTGTGCCTTCTTCTCCTCAAGTCCTCTTAAATATTTTAAACGCTCATCAAGTGTACGAAGCTGCTCATCATTAAGTGCCCCTGTAGCCTCCTTTCTGTATCGTGCAATAAACGGAATGGTACAGCCCTCATCAATAAGCTTAACCGCTGCATCCACCTGACTTACTTTTACATTTAATTCTGATGCAATAATTTTAATAATATCCATAATCCCTTACCTTTCATATAATCGCATAGATTGCCATTATTTAGATAATTATAAAACAAGAATAGGGATTTGTCTAATAAATTTATAATAAAGAAAAAAGTGAGGCTTTAGCAATAAAACCTCACTTTAAGTATCTGTTTATATTATAATCCATTATAAAAATATGTTCAATCAATTGGTTTTATTTATATCTTTACTGATGCTACCGTCTCCGCCACATCCACAATCTCAGGTCCCGCGGCAAATGCTTCTGAATTATCTGCCACCTCCATCGGGTCTTCTGCCACAGGCTCTTGTTTCTCCTCTTCCCAGAGAGAATCATATTTCTCCCTCTCCTTAAGTTTTACCATTGCTCCCATATTCTTAGCTGCCTGATACAGCTCCATGCTATACTCCATCAGCTTCTGCTCATCCTTAGGCGGTACAATGGCCCCCTTCATAAGGCGTCTGGCAACCTCCATAATCTTTCCCATGTCGATTGCATATTCTTCCATTGCCTCACCCTGCTGCTCTGCTGAAACCATATTAGCTATAGCCGCACTCTGTTCACCTAGCTTTTCCATATAATCCTTATACTCTGTCTGCTTTTCTATCACCGCATCAAGTGTAAGCTCTAATACTGCTGCCTCTTCCTCGAATTTTGCCTTTTCGTCAGGAAATTTATTCATTTTCTTTTCCAGCTCCTGCTTCTGCTTTACCAGAACTTTTTTCTGCTCGTGATATGATTTTATCTGCTGACTGTATAGCTGTCTTGCTTCAATAATTTTCATATTCTCACATCCTTATGATTTATGCTACTTCCGTGTATATGTTACCTAAAGGAGCTTCTATACCATGCCTGACACTAATACACATCTACTCCTTCACTATTTATATCGGCAGCTTAAGCCCATTCTTAACTGCTTAAGCGCCTTAAGAAACCCATTTCTGTTAAATATAACAAATTTATACTTCTTCTGCCCGGCACATCTGATAGTCACTGCCGGAAAGATGAAGCTGCGCCCTTTTTCAACACTCTCAATATTCTTTATCTGAATAACTATGTTCTTATACTCTGCCGGAAGTGTTGCAGTTTGATTTCTGTATATTACATAATCATCATTAAGACCTATCGCACCGCCTCGTAACCCCTGATAACATAAGCTGCCATAAAAATTCAGTTCCATATATCGCTCCACCTTTCTAAAAATTTCTACCTACTGCTGATCACCTGTATATCATTCCAAACCATCTCTCTAACAGCTTAATGCCTCCAATATAGCCTGCACGCCCGTCACCATATCCGAAAGCTCCATTGAATATTTTTTGTCCTTATCCGCCTTTGCCTCAAGCTGCTCCGGTAAAAACGGAACATGAATAAAGCCCGCCCTCATATCCGGATAGTTCTTTGCCGACTCGTACAAAAAGCTGTACATCACATGATTACATACATAGGTTCCTGCACTGTAGGATACTGCTGCCGGAATACCTTTCTCCTGAACAGCCTTAACAAGCTCCCATACCGGAAGTGATGAAAAATAAGCATTCTCGCCATCCGGCTTAATTGGCATATCCACGGGTGTATCGCCTGCATTATCAGGAAGCTCACTCTTTCCGGTGGATGAGCGTACATTATCAATATTAATTGCCACACGTTCTATACTGATTTCTGTTCTTCCGCCAGCCTGTCCTATAGAAATAACCACATCCGGTCTATGCTCCTTAAGAAGCTCCTGTATTCTGATTGTTGTTTTCTTAAATTCCACTGGGAGAATTTCTTTATTAAGAGTTATTCCATTAGGTGCAGTTAAATGCTTTACAATCTGCTCTGAGGGATTGATTGTGGCTCCGTTAAATGGCTCAAAGCCTGTAACTAATATTTTCATATTCAGTCAGTCCTTTCATTCTGCGTACTGTACCACTTCAAAAATACTGTGTCACGTTCCGGGTCATCCTCTTTTTCCATGCTCTGATTCGTACTGATTATCTCATGCAACTTTGCCCACTCAAGTCGATATCCCCTGTTAAGCTCTTCCTCGGTCATATTGGTATGACCAATCCTGTCAGTAACTTCGCAGGTATAATATAAAGAATGGCATATATATTTCTGACCCCTTACTTTTAAATCCTCTCTTATCTCCGTTATTTCTCCGATTTCCTTTATAGTGGGTTCTATAACCTCTAAACCAGTTTCCTCAAGTACCTCTCTTGCCAGCGCAGCATTTAATGTCTCACCTTTTTCTACCGTTCCACCCGGTATTTTGTAGTTTCCATACTTGCTTTTTTGCATGGCGTATTTTCCATCCTTGCAGATAATTGCACGAACTGCATATTTTTCAAAGACAGGCATGTCCTCTGTGTAATTTTTTTCATCTAGTACAAATAGCTGCTTCATTGTTTTACCTCTTTATTAAATCGTATCTTAAAACAATCTCTCCATTGCTGATTTCCCCTGTAGGCTTAAATCCAATGCGCTTATATACCTTCTCGGCAATCTTATTTTCCGGCGCATAGTCGATAATCATGTAATCGTATTTGCCGGACTTCTTTGCCAAATCTATTACTTTCCATATAGCCTGCGAGCCGTATTTCTTATTCTGATGTTCCTCCGGAAACATAATACGCCATATCATAAGGCAACGCTCCTCCAAATCCTCATCAAGCATCATAAATCCAACCGGAATATCCTCATTAT
>JAZQLB010000209.1:0-1503 GCA_045542475.1 Lachnospiraceae bacterium
CTTATTAATACAAGTATTTTGTCTGAAAAGAGTGTAATTAGTGAAAATGAAGAGAATACTATTTTTTAATAGCACACTACGTTTTGGAAGCGTTACCTATAGTATAAGAGTTAAGTATAGTGAGCGGTAAGATACTTTTGAAAATACGGCTTATTGTACACAGAAATATGAGGAACAGGGATTGTCGGGGATTATTTGTGGTGCTAAGAGCAGGAGATTAGATTATCTTAATGCTTTGCAAAGCGAGAAAGCAGGGATTGCCGGCAAGGATGCCGCCTGCGAAGTCGGTCCTGACCATAGAAAAAGTGTAGAGCAAAGCATTTAGATAATCTTATATCCGGAGCAAGGCATCACAAATAATCCCCCAGAAGCCCTGCTCATCATATTTCGTCCGGGTATAAAAAAAGAGACCATTTTTTCAACAGTCTCTTATATATCTTTAAATATTCTATTTCTTAGCCTTCCCCACGGATTCACGATAAACCACGGTAGAATGCAGCAGCATAGTACTTACCGGAAGTCCCGACATCAAATCCTTAAGCAGTGAGAACGCTGACTTACCAAGTGCAAACCTCTCCTGACGTATGGTAGTAAGAGGCGGTGCAAGGTACTTGGCTACCGGAAGGTCGTCAAAGCCTGTTACGCTGATGTCCTCAGGAACACGAAGTCCTAATTTATGAAGCTCATTAATGGTGCGGGCAGCGATTAAGTCACTGGCGCACATAATGGCAGTAGCCCCCTTGTCTATAAAATTCTTTACAAAATCACTTACAGTCTCATCAGGATAATATACAGTATGACCAATTAAGTCCATATCAAGTTCTAAATCAGCTTCTCCAATGGCTTGAATAAAGCCCTGATAGCGTAATGATGATATGTAACTATTCTTGGAACCGTTTAAAAAAGCAATTCTTCTATGCCCATTCTCCTTTAGATGATTAATTAATGAAGAGAATCCTACATGAATGTCTGTTCCAACATAGGCAATATTCTTATTAGATATATAGTTATCAAATAAAACAGTAGGAATATTGGTTTTTTCTAATTGCTTCATGTATGCTTCGTTAAGCTCCAGTCCTAAGAAGAAAGCTCCACAATAACCATTCTGCTTCATAAGGCTGTCGTAGGTCTGCCAGGTCTGAATGTACTGGTCAATAGGAACGACATCTACCTCATAATGCTCTTCGCTGGCAACGAGACGGAAGCCTGCGATAAGCTCATAGCCAAACTGGTTAATATTGGCATATTCCATATTCTCTACTATTATACATACCTTTTGTCTGCTGGCTGGTTTACGGTCTTTGATTACATAGCCCATCTCGATAGCTGTATCTAAAACCTGCTGGCGCATCTCCTCGCTGATATCACTGGCACCATGAAGTCCCTTGGATACAGTACTGATGGATATTCCGAGCCTTTCAGCGATATCCTTAATCGTTACCATATGTACTCCATTCGTAAAAATCTATAATTACTATATGATATTCTAAACTATTTTCGAAA
>JAZQLB010000210.1:0-18248 GCA_045542475.1 Lachnospiraceae bacterium
TTTAGCCTATATTTTTATATATGCTACAGAGCATAATAATACTATGCTAAAAAGTGTGTATCAGTATGCAAGGGATATGTATGCCACTCAATACGAGTTGGTAAGCTCATTTTCGGAGATAAGCGAGTCTAAATCCGGTCAGACAGGACAGCATGTAAAGAGAGTATCAGAATATGTTGCGATTATGGCGGATAAGGTCGGAATTACAGGAAAAGAGAAGGAGGCTGTGGTTATTGCTTCCATGATGCATGATGTGGGTAAGTTAATGATACCATTGGAGATTCTTGACAAGCCGGGCAAGCTTACTGCGGAGGAATTTGCAGAGATAAAGAAGCACACCCAGTATGGCTATGACATGCTTAAGAATTCTCCGGGAAGAATTATGGAGATTGGAAAGGAAATAGCTCTTGAACATCATGAGAAATGGGATGGAACTGGTTATGCAGGTAAGAAGGGTACAGATATAAGCTTTTATGGCAGAATAACCGCCATTGCAGATGTATTTGATGCACTGGTAAGCAGACGTTCCTACAAGGAGGGCTGGAATCCACAGGATGCGTATGACGAGATTGTTTCACAAAGTGGAAGGCAGTTTGACCCTGAACTGGTAGATGTGTTTAAGGAATGTTATCCGGATTTCCTTAAGATATTGGAGAAGTATAAGGATTAGCATGACCTGTATGATATAATATTAATTTTTGAATATATGTCTTTGGCAAAACAGAACTCCACAGATGAGAAGTGGGGGATATATGTATTATGGAGGATACGCTCTCGCTAAGTTGTTGCACGTAACAGCACATAGGGTGCCAAAAAACGGCACCCAAGGGCTGACGGCAACAAAAAGTCCACCATAATACATATATCCCCCTTATCCCGACTGTGGAGTTCGTCCATGTAAAAAACTATTGTAGATAATTTTTAATCTCCTCAATATGAGTATCGCCATATTCATAGCCCTCATTATAGATACGGTTAAGCTTGTTTAAGTCCTTTTCCATACGACCTACATCCCTTATATGCTTTGGTCGTATTACCAGAATATTTCCCTTTTTTTCATCCTCCAGTAAGCGGTCAAGGCAGCTGTTATAGTTATCTGCGCGCTTTAGCATGGCATCGCAGAAGGCTGGGTATTTTTTGTATAGACGTGGTATGAGCCTGGCAGCAGCTTCTGCTTCCTTGCGGTAATCTGCTTCGCGGGTAAGCACAACAACAACCCTGTCACAGCCGTCAGCAAGTGCCCTTTCGTATGGAATTGAATCGCTTATACCGCCGTCCATATAAGGAACACCATTAATATGTACAATAGGAAATACAAGGGGCAGTGCACAGGTTGCAACCAGCACATCGCTAAAGGTGGTATCTCTTGGAACATCAATGTATTCGGGCTTACCGGTATTCATATTGGTTACTACAGCATAAAATTCGCAGGGATTAGCCCTATAAGCCTCATAATCAAAGGGCAGCAGCTTATTAGGAATCTGGTTATATGCAAAATCAATACCATAGTAGCTGCGGTTCTTCGGCTTAAGCAGATTAAAAAAGCCCATGTATCTTTTATCATTCATGTATATGTCCGCAAGCTTTTTGTTACGTCCTTTTTGCTTTGAAATATAAGAAGAGCCCCATGCTGCTCCGGCAGATACACCAATTACATAGTCAAACATCAGCTCATGCTCCAAAAACGCATCCGTTACGCCGCAGGAAAATAGTGTTCTGTTAGCGCCTCCCTCTAAAACTAAACCCGTCTTCATCAAATCATCTCCTCAAAAAATATAAATATATAATAACAAAACAGGTCCTAAAAATCTATGTATATTTTTAAAAATAAGTATAGTTACTTTTTTTATATTATGTGGTAAAATAGTCTTATAAAAGAATTGTGTATTTAACTTTATGAAAAAGAGCATTATTAATTATCCGGGAGGGATTATATGAAGAATGTGTTGATAATTGATGATGAGCCTATAAGCATAAGAGTTATCAGGAATTATATAGGTGATAAATACAAGGTTAGTGCAGTAACGGATGGTAGTGCTGCAATGAAGTATCTGTCAAAGTATAAGCCGGATGCTATTCTGCTTGACTATATGATGCCGATTTATGACGGAGCCCATTTGCTTGAGATGATTAAAAATAATAAGGACAATACAGATATTCCTGTTATTGTGGTGACTGGTGTATCAGAGGAACGTCGTCTGGAGCCTATGAAGAAATGCGGTGTACGCTACATACTTAATAAGCCTGTTGAAAAGGATTCACTTATGAATCTTTTAGGAGAGGTGTTAGGAGAATAAGGGAATGAATAAAAGAGGAATTATGGCTACAAGAAAGCTTGTAATGTCAGCAGTTTTTATTACGCTTGGGCTTGTTATGCCTTTTATAACAATGCAGATACCAAAATTCGGGAATATGCTGTTACCTATGCATATTCCTGTGTTGTTATGTGGATTTTTATGCGGGGCACCCTATGGTATGCTGGTGGGCGCAATTGTACCTGTTTTCAGAAGTCTTATTTTCGGAATGCCTATAATGATGCCTATGGCTGTGGGAATGGCTTTCGAGTTGGCAGCTTATGGTTTTCTTAGTGGATTATTAAATTCCTTATTTACTGATAAGAGGTTGGGAACATATGCAGCTTTAATCGGAGCCATGCTTGGTGGACGGCTTGTGTGGGGGCTGGTTTCGGTTGTACTATATGGAGTTTTAGGGACTTCCTTTACATGGCAGCTATTTATGGCAGGAGCCTTATTTAATGCCATTCCGGGAATTATTATTCAGCTTGTGCTTATTCCAGTTCTGGTAAATGCACTTGCCGGGGTAAAGCTTATGTCAGTAGTGAACGAGGGTTAATATGGATTTTGATAAGAATAAATTAGTAATAGGCAGCAAGTGCACGGAGCGGTTTAGTAAGGTGCTCAAGGCAGTATCCGAGCTTGTGTCAGATGAAAAAAGAGAGCAGCTTATTATTGGCATTGATGGCAAATGTGCCAGCGGTAAGACTACCTTAGGGTATCTGTTATGCAGTCTTTATGACTGCAATATATTTCACATGGATGATTTCTTTTTGCAGGATTACCAACGTACCAACGAGCGCCTAAAGGAAGTTGGCGGAAATGTGGATTATGAGCGTTTTAAAGAAGAGGTTGTTGATAAGCTGCTTGCTGGCAAAGCAGTGGAGTATAGACCATTTTCCTGTAAGGAGCGGAGAATTTTGCAAGGAGAGTTTATAACTCCTAAGAGGATTAATATAATCGAGGGCTCATATTGTATGCATCCTTATTTTGGGGCTATATATGACCTAAGGGTATTTACTGATATCGGCGAGAATATGCAGCTTGAGAATATCAAAAAGCGTAACGGGGAGCAGCAGCTTGCACGCTTCAAGGAGGAATGGATTCCTAAGGAAAATGCATATTTTGAGAGTTTTGGAGTCAGGGATGGATGTGTTGTTTGTGAGTGGATTGGAAAATAGAAATATTATCCCCTTGACATTCCGCCAAAATAAAGCTAAACTTTAATTACTTATTAATTAGGATAATACTATGACGAGACGAGTAACATGGTAGAAGGTTCAGAGAGAGTGGCATTTGGTGTGAGTCACTTACGGGAAGCTATGTGAAGACTACCTCTGAGTGACCCCAATCCGGTCCGGTGATTCCGTTATAATCATATAAGGCTTTGGAAGATTATATATTTTTATATAATTCTATAGCGAATCTGGGTGGAACCACGGTATAAGAATATCGTCCCTGATACTGTATAATGCAGTATCAGGGATTTTTTAATTTAGTAAAGTCCGGACAACCCAAAAAAGAAAGGAGAGAGACTTTTGAAGAAATTTAAAGAATATCTGGCAGCAATACCTGAACAGGTTACTGTCACAAGAATGGAAGGTATATTAATCGTCACTATTTGCGCCCTTGCCGGCGTAATTATTGGAATGCTCTGCTCTCCACGTAAGAATGTTAAAGTCAAAATTGGCAGCGAGAATAGTGCAATCAATAGCGGCTTGGGCGCTTGGAATGACGAAAGTCAGAATAACGATGCTGAGGCTATTGAAGAAAATAGCAAGCAGCCAAAGAATTGTCGTAAATAATTTAATAAAAATATATTTTTAATAAAAGGATGGTTTAATACAATGAAGATTACATTAAAAGACGGTTCAGTAAAAGAATACGCAGGCGCAATGTCAGTTATTGATATTGCAAATGATATCAGCGAAGGTCTTGCAAGAATGGCATGTGCCGGTGAGGTTAACGGAGAGGTAGTGGATTTAAGAACAGTAGTTTCTGAGGATTGCGAGCTTAATATCCTTACATTTAATGACGAGGCTGGTAAGGCTGCTTACAGACATACAGCATCTCACGTACTTGCAGAGGCTGTTAAGAGACTTTACCCTGAGGCAAAGCTTGCTATCGGACCTTCAATTGATACAGGTTTTTACTATGATTTTGACTGTCCATCATTTGACAGAGCAGCACTTGATGCTCTTGAGGCAGAGATGAAGAAGATTATTAAGGAGGGCGCAGAGCTTACACGCTTTGAGCTTCCAAGAGCTGAGGCTATTAAGCTTATGGAAGAGAAGGGCGAGCCATATAAGGTTGAGCTTATTAATGACCTTCCTGAGGATGCGGTTATTTCCTTCTACAGCCAGGGTGAGTTTACAGACCTTTGTGCAGGACCACACCTTATGAGTACTAAGCCACTTAAGGCTATTAAGCTTATTTCTTCTTCAGGCGCTTACTGGAGAGGTTCAGAGAAGAATAAGATGCTTACAAGAATCTACGGAACAGCATTTACAAAGAATGCAGACCTTGATGCATATTTAAAGCATCTTGAGGATATCAAGCTTCGTGACCATAACAAGCTTGGAAGAGAGATGGAGCTTTTCACAACTGTTGACGTTATCGGACAGGGGCTTCCACTTCTTATGCCAAAAGGCGTTAAGATGGTTCAGACACTTCAGAGATGGATTGAGGACGAAGAGGAAAGACGCGGCTATGTAAGAACTAAGACACCTCTTATGGCTAAGAGCGACCTTTATAAGATTTCAGGACATTGGGATCATTATAAGGATGGTATGTTCGTACTTGGTGACGAGGAGAAGGATAAGGAGGTATTTGCACTTCGTCCTATGACATGTCCATTCCAGTACTATGTATATAAGTCAAGCCAGAAGAGCTACAGAGACCTTCCAATCAGATACGGTGAGACATCTACACTCTTTAGAAATGAAGATTCAGGTGAGATGCATGGTCTTACAAGAGTAAGACAGTTTACAATCTCAGAGGGTCACTTGGTTGTAAGACCTGACCAGATGGTTGAGGAGTTCAAGGGCTGTATCGCTCTTGCTAAATACTGCTTAGAGACACTTGGTCTTGAGGAGGATGTAACATATCATCTTTCTAAGTGGGATCCTGATAATAAGGAGAAGTATATTGGTGCTCCTGAGGTTTGGGAGGAGACACAGCAGCACATCAGAGATATTTTAACAGAGCTTAACATTCCATTTACTGAGGATGTGGGCGAGGCTGCTTTCTATGGTCCTAAGGTTGATATTAATGCCAGAAATGTATACGGCAAGGAAGATACAATGATTACAATTCAGTGGGATGCACTTCTTGCTGAGCAGTTTGATATGTACTACATTGATGAGAATGGTGACAAGGTAAGACCATACATCATCCACAGAACAAGCATGGGCTGTTACGAGAGAACACTTGCATGGCTTATTGAGAAGTATGCAGGTCTGTTCCCAACATGGTTATGTCCTGAGCAGGTAAGAGTACTTCCTCTTTCTGATAAGTACCAGGCTTATGCAGAGCAGGTTAAGGAAGAGCTCTTTAAGAACAATATTAATGTAACAGTTGACCATCGTTCAGAGAAGCTTGGCTACAAGATTAGAGAGGCTAGACTTGATAAGGTTCCATACATCCTCGTAGTAGGTGAGAAGGAGCAGGCTGATGGTCTTGTATCTGTAAGAAGCCGTTATAATGGTGATGAAGGTCAGAAGGAGTTACAGGTATTCATTGACGAAATCTGCAAGGAAATCAGAACTAAGGAAATTAAGAAGATTAATGTGCAGGAAGAGAATAAGTGATTAAGTAGGTTAAGAGAATAACTAACTTAATAAATAAGGCTTGCGTTCAACACTAATAAGGTGTGGGCGCAAGCCATAATAATATCCATGTATAGTAGAAAAGGTATTTGAAAGGAGTTTTAAAATGAACAAGGTATATGAAAATATTATAACCAGAACAAGTGTAAGAGCATTCACAGACGAGCCTGTGGCAAAGGCAGATTTAGACATGATTCTTTCGGCAGGAATTCACGCACCGAGTGCTATGAATAAGCAGTCATGGCAGTTTACGGTACTTACAGAGAGAGAGAAGATTCAGTCTCTCGCAGCGGTTGTTCGCGAGGAGCTTGGCAGGGATGAGAGATATACCTTCTATAATCCAACAGCTCTTGTTATCATGTCAAATGACAGGGATAATATTAACGGAGAGGCAGACTGTGCCTGCGCATTACAGAATATGTTTCTTATGGCAAATGACTTAGGTATTGGCTCATGCTGGATTAATCAGCTTAAGGGAATATGCGATTCACCTAAGGTTCGTGCAAAGCTTACAGAGCTTAGCATACCTTCTAATCATCTGGTGTGGGGAATGGCTTCTCTTGGTCATCCGGCAGCGGAGATTGTTAAGAAGGAGAAGAATGAGGCGGTTATTAAGTTTGTGTAGGGAGGTTATATGGCTATCAGAAATATAAAAATAATCCTTCAATACGATGGCAGCCGTTACAACGGCTGGCAGAAGCAGGGGAACACAGACAATACCATACAAGGTAAGTTGGAAAGTATACTTTCAAGGTATTTCAATCAAGATATTGAAGTTCATGGTTCAGGAAGAACTGATGCGGGAGTACATGCACTCGGTCAGGTTTCGAATTTTAAATATGATGACAGGCTGTGGCAGGCTTCCTCGGATACAGATACAACAAGAATGATGTCAGAGCTAAATTCGTTTCTGCCAGAGGATATTAAAATAAATAGTCTTACGGAGGTGGATATAAGGTTTCACTCAAGACTTAATGCCAAGCGTAAGCACTACAGATACTATCTTTCTCTTGATAGTAAGCGAGATGTATTTAAACGGAAATATATGGCAGTATGCAAGGCAGGAGAATGTCTTGATATCGAAAGTATGAAGGCTGCTTCAAGACTTCTTATTGGAACTCATGACTTTGCCGGATTTTCTGATAGTAAATCAAAGAAAAACAGCACAGTAAGAGAAATCGAAAGTATTGAGTTTTCGCTTCTTGAGGATGAAGCTGTGCTGGCGGTTGATTTTATTGGAAATGGATTTTTGTATCATATGGTCAGATTGTTAATGGGAACTCTTATGGATATTGGCTTTGGGCATTCTAGGGAGAGTCTGATAACAGAGATTCTGGATTCCAAGGATAGAAAGAAGGTTCCCTTTATGGCTCCGGCAGAGGGGCTGTTTTTGCAGGAGGTATGGTATTAGTTAAATAATAAAAAAGAAGGAGTGGCGGTGTATGGATAAAGTAAAACTGGCAATTGTTGGAATGGGTAATATGGGTTGCAAATATGCAGACATGATTGTGAGTGGGCAGGTTCGAGATGTGGAGCTTGTAGCAGTAACGAGAGTTAGCGATGAGAGAAGAGCACAGTATGCACATGTATTTAAGCGTGAGCTTAAGCTTTTTCAGTCGGCTGATGAGTTATTTGATGCAGTTGGAAATGGTGAGCTTAACGTGGATGCTGTGCTGATTGTTACTCCACATATGGCTCATGCTAAGCAGGCGTTGAGGGCAATGCAGCTGGGGCTTCATGTATTGTGTGATAAGCCGTCAGGGGCTTTTTCACGTCAGGCGAGAATAATGAATGAAGAGGCAGCAAAGCATAATGAGCTGGTATTCGGAATGATGTTTAATCAGAGAGTTAATCCGGTGTATCAGAAGATGAAGGAAATTACAGCTACAGGTATCTACGGAAGGCTTAAAAGGGTGAACTGGGTAGTTACTGACTGGTACCGCCCGAATTCCTACTACGATTCTGTCAGCTGGCGTGGTACATGGGAAAAGGATGGTGGAGGCATACTGCTTAACCAGTGTCCGCATAATCTGGATTTACTTCAGTGGATATGTGGTATGCCAATAAGTGTGCAGGCATTCTGCAAGGAGGGAAAGTACCATAATATAGAGGTTGAGGATGAGGTTACGGCGTATTTTGAATTTGCAAATGGAACTACGGGAACCTTCTATTCTACAACTGGTGAGGCTTCCGGGATTAATCGTCTGGAGTTGTCCTTTGACAACGCTTTGCTAGTGTGTGAAAAGGGGCAGCTTCGAGTATGGGAGACAGGCTTTGATGAGCCTGAGTACAGGAGAACTGAGACAGAGCATTTTCCGAAATTTGAGAGAGAATGGAAGCAAATTGCCTGTGATGGTGAGGATTTAAAGCATGTGGGAATATTGCAGAATTTTGTGGATGCGGTGTTAGAAAAGGAGCCTTTATTTGTGGATGGAGCAGAGGGCAGTAAGAGTCTTTTATTATCTAATGCTTTGTATCTTTCTTCTTGGCAGAGGCGGATGGTGGAGCTTCCGGGAAATGATGAGGAGGAAAGGGTTTTTGAGAAATCTTTCGAGGAAGAGGCTGGTAAGAAGGGCTTGAGGCTTTAATTATTAGTAAACTGTTGTATATAATTTTATAGAATGATATGGCTAAAACCTGGTATGCAGATTAATTTAGACAGATAGCATGCCGGGTTTTATTTTGTTTTTAAACTGTAATAGTGTTTATGTTGTTTTTATACTTAATTAAATAACTATTTGATAAAAATATTTAAAAATACATTATTTTTAATGAAAATATGTGAATTTTTCCCTAAATACATTGTTATATCTGTACAAAAGTGCTATAATAATATTACTTTTAGACAAAACGTGTATATCAATGAAAGGAGTATTTCACAAAATGGGAAAAGATTCATTATTACTTCAGCCAATGAAGGTTGGCAATTTGACTTTAAAAAATCGTATTATGTTTCCACCATTGACCACAGGATATGAGGAGCGTGACGGTTCAATCGGTGAGAGAAGCTTAAGCTTTTATGAGAGACTGGCTAAGGGCGGAGCTGGCTATGTGGTAATCGGAGATGTTGCGCCGGTTATGACTGCTTCTCCAACTCCGAAGCTGTGTGATGATTCACAGATTCCAACCTTTAAAAGATTAGCAGATACCATGCATAAATATGATTGTAAGGTGGCATTGCAGATTTTTCATCCGGAATATGATGTTCCGGGTGTTGGACGAATGATTATGATTTCAAGAAAGGCAGCAATGGAAGCACAGGAAGCAAAGGCAAAAGGCGACATGGAGATGTTTGCGGCAAAGATGGCAGAGTCTAAGAAGACCAGTGATGAAGCCTATGCTAAGCTGCACCATGATATGAAGCATTTTGTTAGTGAGGCATCTAAGGAACAGCTTGATCAGATTAAGAATGCCATCGCCCAGTCGGCAAGAAGAGCGCAGGAAGCCGGCATTGATGCTATTGAGGTGCATGGAGACCGTCTGCTAGGCTCATTATGTTCTGTAATATTGAACCACAGAACAGATGAATATGGCGGTACATTTGAGAATAGAGTGCGTTATGCATTGGAGGTTGTGGCTGCGATTAAGGCTGCTGCACCGGAGGTAATGGTAGAATATAAGCTGCCATTTATTACTAAGAATGAGGACGGCTCTGACCGTGGTAAGGGTGGTTTACACGAGGATGAAGGTGTTGCATTTGCTAAGCTTCTAGAGGAGGCTGGTGTGGATATGATTCAGGTTGCGCAGGCTAACCATACCGGCAATATGGCAGATACCATTCCACCAATGGGAACCAGGGATTATAACTGGACATTACCGATTGCTAAGCGTGTTAAGGAGCTTGTAAGCATTCCTGTATCTACAGTCGGTAAGGTAGTCAGCGTTGAAAATGGTGAAGAGATACTAAAGAATGGCGATGCAGATATTATCAGCTATGGTCGTTCATTACTTTGCGACCCTGATATTGCTCTTAAGGTTGAGCGTGACGAGCCAATTCGTGAATGTCTTAACTGTAATAAGGGCTGTGTAGATGCCATTCAAGGACGCAGATACATTTCATGCGTGCTTAATGCTGAGAATGGCGATGAAGCAACCATATCAATTAAGCCTGCTGATTCTAAGAAAAATGTAGTAATCGTAGGTGCAGGTATTGCAGGTCTTGAAGCGGCCAGAGTAGCAGCAATAAGAGGTCATAAAGTTGATATATATGAGAAGGAGGGCTGCATAGGCGGTCAGATTAATATTGCAGCTGTTCCACCAAGAAAGGACGAGATTTTACGCTCAATCGAGTATTACAGCAAGATTCTTCCAACTCTTGATGTGACATTACATTTAGGTACGGAATGTACTAAGGACATTATGAATGGGGCAGATGCAGTAATTGTTGCTGTAGGTGCACACGATATTGCACTTCCTATTCTGGGAGCTAACAGTGCAAATGTGGTTTCAAGCTGGGATGTTCTGGCAGGTAAGACCGCAGTTTCAGGACATTGCGTAGTTATCGGAGGAGGGCTTGTGGGCACGGAGACAGCAGAATATTTACTTGAAAAGGGCTGTCAGGTATCCATCGTAGAAATGATGGACAAGATTGCAAATGGCGAATCCTCAACCATTCTCCCAACTATAATGGCAGACTTTGCAAAGCATGATGTTAAGCAGTACATAAACACTAAGGTTAATGCCATAACTAATGACGGTAAGTGCGTATCAGCGACTAATACTGCAGAGGAAAAGGACATTACTATTGACTGTGACATGGTTGTGATGGCAGTAGGCTCAGTTAAGAATACGTTTGATGTCGAGGGCGTAACAGTTCCTGTGTATTATGCAGGAGACTGTTCAGGTGAAAGAACAGCCGGAATAGCTGAAGCAATCCGTGGAGGCTATAAGGCAGCGAATGAAATCTAAGCTTTAATTACATAAAGGTTGTTGTGAAATTATACTGCAATTTTGCAACAACCTTTTATTGTACGGAAAGGAAGTAGCAAATGACAAAATATGAACATTTATTTAGTCCGATTAAAGTCGGCAAAACCACTATAAAGAACCGAATCTTCATGCCACCAATCTCAACCAATCTTGCAAACAAGGGCTATGTCACAGACGAGCTGGTACAGCATTACAGCGCACGTGCCAAGGGTGGTGTAGGTCTTATAGTTTCAGAGGTTGTAACCGTAGAGCCTACATATGTATACCTTCCGGGGGATATATCAATTCATGATGATTCATACATTGAAGGCTGGAAAAAAGTATTTGACGAGGTTCACAAATACGGCACCAAGCTGTTACCGCAGCTATTTCATCCGGCATATATGGCATTTCCAATACCGGGAACTCCACAGTTAATTGCACCATCCAATGTGGGTCCATACTATGCAAAGGCAGCCCCACGTCCGGTAACTAAGGAAGAAATCACGGTTCTTAAAGGTCAGTTTGCTGATGCGGCATATCGTGTAAAGCAAGCAGGCGGAGACGGCGTTGAAATCCATGCAGCTCATGCACATGGCTTACTGGGAGGTTTTTTGTCCCCTCTCTATAACAAACGTTGTGACGAGTATGGCGGAGATATTAACGGACGTTTACGCCTAACCTTAGAGGTTATCGGGGCTGTCAGGGAAAAATGCGGTGAAGAATTTATCATTGATGTGCGTATCACCGGTGATGAGTACAGCGATGGCGGTCTGAATATAAATGATGCCACATATATCGCAAAGCAGCTTGAAAAGACAGGGGCAGATATGCTTCATGTATCAGGCGGAACCACAATCAAGCGAGGCAGCTCAATTCCTGCACCGGGAACCAAGCAGGGAAGTCATGCAGAGTTAGCAAGATATATTAAACAGCATGTTTCAATACCTGTTGCAACAGTCGGCAGAATTACGGAAGGCTGGATTGCTGACGAAATGATTGCAAACGGTATGGCAGATGCAGTTATGATTGGACGTGCCAACCTGTGTGACCCTGAGTTTTCTAATAAATCCTACGAGGGCAGGGAAATTGAGATAAAGCCATGTATTGGCTGCTTACGATGTCTGAATGGTGTAATGTTTGGTAAGCGTGTTGCCTGCTCCGTTAATCCATCCTTTGAGCTGGAGAACGAGGAGACTTTACAGGAAGCAGATGAAAAGAAAAATATTCTTGTTATCGGGGGTGGTGTGGCAGGCATGGAAGCTGCAATTGTAGCTAGGAAAAGAGGGCATAATGTGGTATTATGCGAGGCATCGGATTCACTTGGCGGTCAGATAAAGCTTGCCTGTGTACCTATTGGAAAGCAAGAACTTACTAAGGTTGTTAAGAATATGGAATATCGCTTAAATAAGCTGGGCGTAGATGTCAGACTTAACACACCGGTAACAAATGAGCTGTTACAAGGCGAATTAAAGGATTATGAGGTAATCGCTGCCACAGGAGCTAAGGCTAATATTATTTCTGCATTTACTAATTTCAAGCAGACAATGACTGCGGATGATATTCTGGCAGGAAGAGCATTTCCGGGACGTAAGATTGTTATTATCGGCGGAGGTAGTGTGGGATGTGAGCTGGCGGATTATCTGGCTCCGTTACTTAATGACCGTTTTCCAAGAAACAGGGATATTACCGTACTTGAGATGGCTAACGAAGTTATGCTGTCAGAGACAGGACCGGGCAGAAGCCTACTGGTTCAGAGGATGATGAGTAAGGGTATTAAGCTTGAATGTAATGCCAAGGTTACTGCTACAACAGAGATGACTATCACTTATGAACAGGCTGGCAAGGAATATGTGATTGCGGATGCAGATACACTTGTGTTTGCCAATGGATATCATATTGAGAGCGATATGGAGGATATGCTAAAGGCAGCAGGAGTAAATTATCATCTTATTGGTGATGGAAATAAGGTTGGTAATATCAAGGATGCCATTGGGCAGGCTTGGGAGCTGGCAAAGAGTTTGTAATAAAATTAAGGATATAAAATAAAGTAGATATAAGTATAGCCGGACAGAGCACGGGTGTTTTTGTCCGGCTTTCTTGTTGTTAAAAGTATTATAAAAAATAAGCAGCGTTTGATATTTTAAAAGAAATGTGATACTATACCAAAAAAAGTGAGGAGGACTTATGATGAAATTAAGAAAATTATTATGTATAGGCATGGCGGCAATATGTATGCTGTCTGTAACAGGATGTAATAATGGTGAAAAGAAACCAACAGAGGAAGAGATATCAGACCTTGTAGACCGAATGAATGAGGCTGACAGCTTTGCGGAGATGAAGTATACCGGAAAGAAAACTGCTGACTATCCATATGGGTATTTTTATACAGGTTCATCCAATTATAAGCAGATTAAGGAAATGGAAGCAGCTCTGTGGTCTCCTAATAAGACACTTAGCGAGTTAGAGGGTGTGGATTATTATAAGGTTAATTTAGATGGTACAGGCTTTGTTGATTATGAGACAGTTTCGGAGGTATTAAGTCTGGAGTTTAATGAGAAAGCCGAAATATATATATGTAGAGAGATATGTGCTCTGGGCTTTTTAACTGTATATAATACCAAGGATAAGCCTGTAACAATAGATAATGCAATGAAGAATAACTGCTATTCAGCTAAGGGGCTTAATGTAATTCCAGCTAAATATATAGATAAATTTATTGAGCATGAAGCAGATGAGATTTATGTTCATGATGAAGCAGGAGAAATATTAAAGCAGGTGCTTATTGACTGGGGTTATCCTACCGCAGTGTATACATTTGATGCTTATGGAGATGAAAAGAGTCAGGCATATCTGGTATATGAGACAGATAACTATACTTGCTATATGAATTTTGATATGGTAGGTAATTCAACAGTAATTAATAGTAATGGTATTGTAGTTGTTGGTAGCGGCGTAACAGAAATTGACTTTAATGGAGACGGAAAGGTTGATATAAGGGATATTACCAATTTATTTGCCGGTCAGATAGGCGATTATGAATATCATATTCTAAAATAAAGATAAATATAATATAAATACATAAGTATAGCCGGACAGAGCACAGATGTTTTGTCCGGCTGTACTTATTTTCTAAAGGTTTATTGAATTAAGGATATTTGCTAATATAAAATAAATGTGATATTATACAGCATAAAATAATGGGGCATGGGGTGCTATAGCATATGGAATACACAGTAAAGTATAATAAAAATTCCGGTGAAGTAGAAATAATAGGAGACATTGGAGAGTTAAGACCGAGATTTACAGAGTTATTCGAGGATTATGCAGAAGATTTGCTTGAGGATTTTGATATAACCTTTACAGTCTATGAACTTGACAGATATGTTGTTTGTAGAGACAATAATACAAATCAGACTTCAAGAATGGAGCTTAAGGAGGTTACACCGGAGATAATGCTGATATGGGTTCATAATGTGGCGGCAATGCTTGAAATTATCAGATATGACGAAATTGTGGTTTGTAGAAAGGAAGGTTAAGGGGGAAATATGGAAGATTTTTTAATGATATTGACCTGTATTTGTTTTTTGTTAGGTGTTATAATCTTATTTATTTTGATTGGAAGGTTCTTTTTATATGTAGGTCAGAGAAAGAGCAATATAAAAAGATATACCATTCCTCTTAAGGTTAAATGCGTTGAGATAAGTAATAAGGTTATGAAAAAAAGACAATATTATAATACTGGTAGCGATGGTGCTTATAGCAGGTCATATAATACATATGTAGTTAGTGTGGACAGACCTATTTTCTCAGGCTATTATATGGGCAAATACAGAAGCTTTTGCAGGAAAAATGATATTTACCAGCCAAAGGCAGTTGTAGGACAGGAATATACCATATACTTAGACCCGAAGGATAGTACCTATAGGGATTACAGGGAAGAAAAGGAATTATTTCATTTTGGAATCCGTAACAAGGCAATGAAAGGGTTAATTATATTTGACGTGTGTCTGCTGCTGGCGGGCGGTATAGCCCTTGCGATTTTGTTATTTGTATTTGACCAGATTAAGATGTTTTAAGTAAATATTTTAAAAATACAAGCTTAAGGAAGTGTGCCTCGTCCTATATCAAATATAAGGAGAAAAATCAATATGATGCTAAGGTGTATTTTACGGACTGCTTTATTGTAGAACCGACTACAGCAATTATTCGTTACAGTGAGATAAGCTGGATGTATAAACATATTTCAAAGAACAGGAAGTATAGCAGAATATCAATAGAATTTAAGCTGTTGGATAGAAGTATTCCTAATGAAGCACTTTTGCATATATTTACCGGTAATACTGCTTGCAATATATTTTATATACATGTAAAATCATATAATAACAAGTATGAAAAAATTAGCAGCAAGCTATACAAGGAGAATAGAAAATGAATTCTATTAAGAAGGGGATGCAGAATTTCTTAACCCAAAAGCAGAAAAACATAAATAATATTGAACAGGATACTGAAAATACCGAGCCAAAATACGGAATGTCAGATTTGCAAAAGGATATGCAAAGTATAAAGGATATGCAAAATGTAAAGGATAGTACACTATCCTCTTTAGAAAAGGACATACAGTATATAAAGGACATTAAGATATCCGAACTAGAAAATGATATTATACGTATTAAAGACCTTGTTAATCATCTGCCAGCCGATTTACGAAAACTAAAAAAGGATATATTAAAACCTGTGCTATGGAATAATGAATCTCAGAGACGTGTTTTGCGTGCCAATGGATGGGATGTTATAGAAGAACAGAATGATTTTGAAAAAATATATTTGGACTTGATTCGTGGAATGGATGAAGAAAGTGTATGTGCAGTCAACAAAATTTTGATTAGAAATAAGCTGATATTAAATAGTGATGCTGCTGAAATTGATTTATTCACACAGGAAGAGCAGGAAGAATTAAAATATGTAAGAGAGCATTTTAATAAGCAGATATTCCAGATATCGGATTCATTATGGGCATGGAGAAACTATGTATTACCATATAATCATTTTGAATCAAGTGTATTATGGTATCATCATGGAATTGAGCGTGTTAATAATCTGGATTATATTCATGGTAAGACAATTGTTGATGTTGGAGGATACATAGGAGATTCCGTACTTGTTCTTTCAAGGCTGGATGCCAAGTCAATTGTGACCTTTGAGGCTGATCCGGTTAATTATAATTATTTGCTGAAAACAATTGAGCTTAATCAGGTACCAAATGTAAAAGCCGAGAATCTGGCTTTAGGAAAAGAGAATGGAACCATTACCCTGCATACAGGTGACTCCAGCTCAACAATAATAGAAAGACCTGGAGTTAATTATACAGGGGACATAGAAGTACCAATAATAACATTGGATGAGTATGTTGAAAAAAACAATCTGGAAATCGGACTTATAAAGGTTGATATAGAAGGTGCAGAACCTGATTTTCTTCAAGGTGCAAAGAAAACAATTTGTTCGCAAAAGCCTATTATATTGTTGAGTATATACCATAATCCTCATGATTTCTTTTTCTTAAAGCCAATGATAGAAAGCTGGAATTTGGGGTATACATTCAAGATATATAAACCAACATTGAAGAATACTACATCAGAGACTATGTTAATTATAGAACCGAAATGAAAAATAAAATAGTTATTATGAATCTGAGCTCGGATATATATTATTGGGAATAGTCCCATTTTCACCTTGACAACTTCATTTTCTATGTTAAAATAACGATATTAACTAAAAAATAAAAAGCAAAGAAAGTGCAGATTGTTTCACACAATGTAGTAGCTGCTTGTATTTCTTCCAGAGAGAACGGGTCACCGGCTGTAAGCCCGTTTAAGTTCAGACAAGCATCGAATTTCCCGCTGGAGCTGCATCCTTGAACCAGACTAGTACATATCAGTAGAGGATGACGTATGTGCACGTTACGCATTTAACGAGTGCCTGACTTAGTCAGGAATTAGGGTGGTACCGCGAGATTATGAGCCTCGTCCCTTTGTGGGATGAGGCTCTTACTTTTTTATTTCAGAAAGGAGTTTTACAATGAACGCAAATTTAGAGCAAATTAAGCAGGAAATCATTACCGGTTCAGAAGCGTTAGCTTCTTCAAAAGAGGTATATGAGTTCAAGAAAAAGTTTCTTGATGGAAAAACCGGAAAAATCGGACTTTTAATGAAGGAAATGAAAAACATTCCTGCCGAGGAGAGAGCAGATTATGGTAAGGGTGTTAACGAATTAAAGGAATGGGCACTTAACTTCCTTGGTGAGCTTGATGTTAAGATGAAGGCTAAGGAATTACAGGCAAGATACGAGTCTGAGAAGATTGACATTTCACTTCCGGCAGTTGAGGGTGAGCAGGGTAATCTTCATCCAATCACATTAATTCGTAACCAGTTAATTGATATATTCGCAGGAATGGGCTTCGAGATATTCGAAGGAACTGAGATTGAGACAGATTATTATAACTTTACTGCACTCAATACTCCACAGGACCATCCGGCAAGAGATATGCAGGATACATTTTACTTATCACCTGAGTTCTTACTTAGAACACAGACCTCGGCAGGTCAGATTCATGTAATGGAGCAGAAGAAGCCGCCTATTAAGATTTTATCACCGGGTAAGGTATTCCGTTCAGATGATGATGCAACACATTCACCAATGTTTACACAGATGGAAGGTCTTGTTGTTGATAAGGGAATTACACTTTGCGACTTACAGGGTATGCTGGATGTATTTGTTAAGAAGATTTATGGTGAGGGCACTAAGACAAGACTTCGTCCTTCTTACTTCCCATTTACTGAGCCATCAGTAGAGGTTGACTGCAGCTGCTTCGAGTGTGGAGGCAAGGGCTGTAAGCTTTGTAAGGGAACAGGCTGGATAGAGATTCTTGGAGCAGGTGTTGTTAATAAGAAGGTTCTTGAGAACTGCGGCATTGACTCTGATGAGTACAGCGGCTTTGCATTCGGTATCGGTATTGAGCGTACAGCAATGCTTAAGTATGGTATTAACAACATTAAGCTTTTATTCGAGTCAGATTTAAGAGTATTAAAACAGCTTAACGATTAATTTTAGGAAAGGTATGGTGAACAGATATGTTAGCACCTCTTAGTTGGTTAAAGGATTATGTTGATATAGACATTACACCTCAGGAATTAGAGGAGAAATTATTCTCTTGCGGTTT
>JAZQLB010000211.1:0-5693 GCA_045542475.1 Lachnospiraceae bacterium
TATGTACTATTTAAGAAAAAGTTAAACTATTTAAGGAAACACTAAAACTTAGTGACAAAAACAAAAAACTATGTTATGCTTAATGCACAAAGAAATAGGTAATTTGACACAATAATATATACAAATTGACTAAGGGGCTCATAAATGATAATTTTTTTGAGAGTTATTAGAATTTGTATATGAATTATAGGTCAAAAGAGAAAATTTATGTTGGAGGAAACAGGAATGAAACGAAAGATGATGAGACATTTTTCACTTTTGCTTGTAGTAACACTTCTGGTAAGTTCGTTATTTACGGCAGCTCCGGTTAAGGCGGAGGAACCTGCTGCAACAATTGCACTTACACAGGAAGAGGTGGACAGACTTACAGGTTCGACCAGCACGTCACGTGTAAGTGTACATGACCCATCTATTGTAAAATCAGGTAGCGAATATTATATTTTTGGTTCGCATATGGGCTATGCTAAGACAACAGATTTGCAGAACTGGACAGCATTAAGTGCAGTAGAAAATGATGTCAACAGTACGCTTTTTGCTGATGCGGATGGAAACAGGGTTTCATTTGAAACCGCATTCGGTGAGGCTGCTTTATGGAATACCGCATATGGAGAAACAGTAAGCGGTAATATGTGGGCGCCGGACGTTATTTACAATCCAACTATGCAAAAGTGGTGTATGTATTTAAGCTTGAATGGTTCTAACTGGAATTCTGTAATTATTCTTTTAACATCAGATAAGGTTGACGGACCATATGTATATCAGGGACCGGTTGTGTATTCGGGTTTTACATCTCCTGATACAAATGCTACGTTATCATATAAGAATACAGATCTTGAGCAGGTAATTGGTACAACAGATACGCTTCCTGCAAAGTACGAGAAACCTCTGAGCCTGGATATCGCAGGTAATTGGGGTGAATATTGGCCACATGCCATTGACCCGGCTGTAATGTATGATGCTCAGGGTAAGTTGTGGCTTACATATGGTTCATGGTCGGGCGGTATCTATATGTTAGAGCTGGATGAGAGCACAGGTCTTAGGGATTACAATGTAACATATACAAGCGATTATGATTCAAAGGGTAGGTCTGTAACAACTGACGAGTATTTCGGAACAAAGATTGCAGGCGGCTATTATGTATCCGGTGAGGGTGCATATATTGAGAAGATTGGAAATTATTATTATCTCTTTGTTTCATACGGTTTCTATTCACCAGAGGGTGGATATAACATGAGAGTATTCCGTTCGGAAAATCCTAATGGACCTTATGTGGATGGCAGTGGTAAAAGTGCGATTTTTGACAGTTATATCATGAACTTCGATAGCACTAATATTAATAACAACCGTGGTGAGAAGATTATAGCTAACTATAAGTGGGATACCATGGCTAAGGCAGAGGTTGCCCAGGGACATAACTCAGCCTTTGTTGATAGTGATGGTAAGGCTTATGTAATATATCATACAAAGTTTAATGATGGTACAGCTGCACATGAGGTTCGTGTACATCAGTTATTTGTAAATGAAGCAGGCTGGCTTGTGGCAGCACCATATGAGTATTCGGGTGAGACAATTTCAGATACAGGCTATGCAGCAGAGGATGTAGTTGGTAATTATAGCTTGATTATTCATGATTATCAGATTGATTATGCTAGTCTTGCTTACAAGTCACCGGAGTCAATTACCTTGAATGCAGACGGTACAATCACAGGTGACTATGAGGGTACATGGGCTACAACTAATGGAACAGCATATGTGACACTTACAATCGGCGGTGTTGCTTACAAGGGTGTATTTACTGAGCAGGTGGTTGATGGAAGTAATATTACTGTTATGTGTTTTACTGCGGCAAGTGATGCAGGTCTGTGTATCTGGGGTTCCGGGGAGCCGGGAGATGATGTGGTTGTAGCACAGAATGTTACTAATAATGTGACAGCAATTCCAACAACAACATATGCAGATATGAGCCTTCCAACAGAAGGACTTAATGGTGCTGTAATTACATGGACATCAAGTAATCCTGCTGTATTATCAAATACAGGAGATATGACACTTCCTGAGACTGACACAGTGGTAACCTTAACAGCAAGGATAGCTAAGGGAAATTATTACTTTGATAAGGCATATAATGTAACTGTTAAGGCTACAAGACAGAGTAATACGGATTCTTTAGTGCTTGCAACTTATTTTACTGATGCGGCAGAGGATTTATCACAGCATATAGATGCATCGCTTTCTGTACCTAACCCATTCTATTCAGGTACAACAAACGGACTTGATTTATCAGGTGGTGTAACTATTGAATTTGATGCGGTATGTACAGGCGATGTGCATGGATTAGGAACAATATTTTCGTTCATGGGAAATAAAGGGGATGCAGGAAGATTTTACTTTACACCGGGTTCGTATCTTGGATATAACGCTACGGGCGGATATTTCGATGCAAATATGGTGAATTGGGCATGTATAACCGATTATATTGGTGATTCGGCTCATGTGGCGATTAATGTAACTGACAGCGGATTTACTATGACTGTGGATGGTGAGGTTGCATATACACAGGAAATCCTTTCGACAGCAGGTGGCGGTACGCTTACAGATTATTCTAAGGTATTGGAATGGCTTAGTACAACCGCAGATACCTTGTATTTCGGATATGGTTCATGGTGGAATACGGTTGGTGCAGACGAAGCTAACATAAGCTTAAGCAATGTTGTATGTTCAGTGGGACCTGTAGCAGGCGAGACAATATATGATGATGTTTCATATACTAAGGATGAGGTAGTGCTTGCTACTAATGATGCATTAACTATTGAATCAAATCCTTTCTATGGAAAAAAGATTAGTAATCTATACGTTGAGTACACAATTAACATGACTAGTGGTACAGCACAGAACGGATGGGATGGAATTTTCGCGTTCTTTAACGCTGCTACTAACGGACGAGTATCCTTCCAGACGGCACCATATGTATGTTATAATGACTGGCTGGGAAATTGGCTTGATATTAATCAGCCGGGAGCAGGTGGAGATGATCTGGCACCAAGCATGACACCGGGAACAGAGCATACGGTGGGCATTTCTATTACACTGGATGAAATAGTAATGACAGTTGATGGAAATGTAATTAATATTGCAGAGGGTGGTTCAGGCACAGCAGATGCAACCTATGAGAATTTACTTAAGCTTATCACACAGTGTGATGAATTATGCTGGGGTGTAGGATTGGCAGTAAAGAGTGGTTGGAATACAGAGCTGTGTACATTAACAGATATCAGCTTTACATCAGAGGGTGGTATCTATGTAGCACCGGAAGCACCGGTGGTTAATACTAACCCTGTTATTGAAAAAGACAGCTTTACACTCGATGCGAATAATGATATTGAGTATATTGATAATCCATTCTACAAGGCTGAATTTGATGCAGTATCTGTAGAATATACGGTAAACTTTAGTGAGAATGCCATTAAGACAGGCTGGGATGGTCTATTTGCTTTCTATAACAGCACTGATAAGGGTAGAGTATCCTTCCAGAGTGCACCATATATCTGCTATAATGGCGGAGGTAACTGGATGGATATCGACCAGCCAATTAATATAGAGGGTGGAACAATTTGTCCAATCTCTAACTATAGTGTGGTATCAGGAGTGGATTATGACGTTAATATTACCATTACAGAAGATGAAATTAAGATGTATCTTAATGGTATGGAGGTAGATCTTAACGCAGAGAATGGCTCAGGTGCAACATATGCAAATCTGCTTGCATATATTAAGACCTGTGATAAGTTTACTTTTGGTGTTGGTGAAGCTAATAATGGAGGCGTTACCTTCTGGAATACAGAATTATGTACAATTAAGAATTTATCAATTACATCACATTTGCCTGTAACAGAAGTATTTGTAAAGGATACGTTTACTAATGCAACAGCAGGCGACATTATAGAGGTAGATAACCCATATTATAACCAGAATTTAGATAAGCTTCATATATCATATAGCTTTACATGGAATGAGGGAGCTGCCAAGAACGGATTTGATGGATTATTCGGCTTCTATAATAGTACAACCAGTGGTAAGGTGGGATTTTTAAGTTCAGCCGGTATTGCATTTAATGATTGGGCAGGTAACTGGATGGACTTTAACAAACCGGGAACAGGTGGTGTTAATGCGGCAACAGATTTAGGAATTGCTGTTGGTGATAATGTAGATGTTACATTTGATATTACAGCAGAGGATATTGTTGTAACAGTAAACGGAAATGCCATTACAACCGGTGAGGAGAGCTCGGGAGCAACATATGCAGATATTCTTGATTATATCAGCAAGTGCGATAAGCTTACTTATGGTGTAGGTTTAGGGGTAAGTTCACCTTGGAACACTGAGCTTGCAACAGTTAATAACCTTACATTTGAACCATGTGTTATAACAGTAGAGACAGTAGAAGATGGTACAGCAACAGCTGTACGAAATGGTAATACAGTAACACTTACGGCAACACCTGATGAAAAAGGTGCATTCCTTGGCTGGTATATTGGTGAGCTTCTTATCGGAACAGAAACAACAATGGATATTGTGATATGTAAGGATGTTTCAGTAATGGCTAAGTTTGCAGCAGTGGTTGATGACCCAAGCGATGACAATCCAAGCGATGACAATCCAAGCGATGACAATCCGAGCGATGACAATCCGAGCGATGACAATCCAAGCGATAACAATCCGAGTGATGATAATCCAAGTGATGACACCCCAAGTGACGATAATTCAAACGAGGACGAGCAGGTAACTGAGGAACCAACAACCGAAGCTCCAACAACACAGTATGTTCCTATCGTTGATACTGTCAGACCAACAACAGAAATTACAATCAACCAGCAGTTGGATGCAGATGCACTTGGAAATGCATTAGGAAATATAGCAAATGGAGAGGCACTTAAGGTTAAAGTAAACAGAAGTGAGGTATCGGTTGCTCTGGAGATATTTGCAAAGGCAGCAGATAAGGGTATTGAGCTTATCTTTGATTGCGGAAATTATGCATGGAAGTTTGTTGATTTAGTTGCTGCAGAAGCTGTTGAATTAAAATCATTAAATGTTGATATTAATGCTAATGTTCCTATGGTTGAACAGGTATTATCAGGAGCCAATGTTTCTGCGGATATAAGAAGAACAGTAAGCTTTGCGCATGACGGAGAGCTTCCGGGAAGAGCGGAGGTTACCATTAATGTATCAGGTAAGTTTGGTAACGGTAAGGAATTATATTTCTATTACTTTAATGAAGTGAGTAGAGGCTTTGAATTAATTTCTAAGGTTACAGTAGCTGATGATAAGGTGGTAGTAGGTCTTACTCATTGTTCTGACTATGTTATTACAGAATATGAGCTTCCGGCAGAAATAGTTATTAAGACTGCTACAGGAACAGAGATAGAACAGAGTGTTGAAACAGGTGATAATTCACCAATTGCTTTATATATTGTTCTCGCAATAGTTGCAGCAGCTTCACTTGCAGGCTTTGCAATATTTGATAAGAAGAGAAAATATAATAATTAATACAATGTTAGAATGAGTATTGAGTTGCCACGGTGGCTGTTTAACAGTTACCGTGGCAATTTGTTATTTAGATTAGGGTGTCAAAAGGGTGCTTTGCACCTGTATCATACCATATATGGATATTCAAACTTGTTTGCATATCCATATAT
>JAZQLB010000212.1:0-7136 GCA_045542475.1 Lachnospiraceae bacterium
CTGCCTTCCTTAAAACATTTTCGTAAGAATCCTCTGTCTCTGTGGTACATAAGCCAACAGAAAGTGAGGATACTGACAAATATGTACTATTCTCCTTTCGCTTTTCGAAAGCTTTAATAACCTCTTCTATAATCGTAGCAGCCTGTTCCTTATCAGCTCCTATCATATAGAACAGGAATTCATCGCCCCCCAGACGTGATACTACTGCATTATCTCCGTACTCAGAAAAAACATCACCAACCGTCTTTAATGCAAAATCCCCTGCCAGATGTCCCATTGTATCATTAGTCCTCTTAAGATTATCCAAATCCACAAAGGCAAGACATCCCGGCTGTTCCTTCATTGCCTGTATAATCTGCCTTTCGCCCTCTTTTCTTCCAAGCAGTCCGGTCAGGTAATCTCTGTTCTCCGCTTTTTTTGCCTCCTCTTCGATGCTCTTCATAATCTGGTTAATTAAAGCAGAGCTTTCACCAGGAATGGTCTTTTCCTTATCTGCCTCATTAAAATCAATCTCTAATTTACCTTCGTCCAACAGTTCAACAAACACATCCAGAAAATTCGGATCAAACTGAGTTCCTCTTCCATTTACCAATTCCTTTCGGATTACATCAATTGTCAGACTATCTCTGTATATTCGCTTGCTGTTCATGGCATCATAAGCATCAGCTATACATATAATTCGTGCAACAACCGGAATATGCTCTCCTACAAGACCACATGGATATCCCTTTCCATCATACCTTTCATGATGATACTTAGCACCTGAATCCACATCCTGAATAGTTTCGATATCCTTTAAAATATCACCACCGATGGTTGTATGAGACTTAATAATGTTAAATTCCACATCTGTCAGTCTTCCCGGCTTATTAAGAACATTATCCGGTATACCAACCTTGCCTATATCATGAAGAAGCGCAATATACTTAAGATTCTGAACCTCTTTGTCCTTCCACCCCAGTTTCTTTGCAATAAGTGCACTATATTCTGCCACACGTACTGAATGCCCCTTTGTATAGCTGTCCTTGGCTTCAATCATACTTGCAATAGTTGAAATTATTTCAAAGGAAAGCTGCTCAATCTGGACTGTTTTTTCCTTAACCTTGTCCTCGAGATTCTTATTCAGTTCCTCGAGCTGCAATATTCTGTTGATTCTGTTTAACATAACCCCCGGAACAAATGGCTTTCTTATAAAATCCACTGCTCCCATTTCCAGCCCTTTAATCTCAATATCCGTATTAATGTCTGCTGTCAGAAATACAACCGGAACATCTCTGTTTAACTCCAGCTCTTTAATTCTCCCAAAGGTCTCAAAGCCGTCCATATCCGGCATTAAAATATCGAGCAAAACCAGATCCACAGTGTTTTTTCCGAGATACTTAAGTGCCTGTTCACCGGATTTAACCAGAATCAATTTATAATATTCTTTTAATACGCTCTCAACAAATTTAAGATTTGTTGTAGAATCATCTACTACTAAAATACATTTCATCTGCTCTCCTCCTTAGATATAGCCCTGCAATAAAGAAACCACTTCATCATAATCATACTGATTAACATATTCCTTAATTTTTTTAACAAGCTCCTCCTCTTCATCAGAAAAGCCTTTTCCCCTAATCAACTCTAATAATTCAAATGCTTTGGATGAATCCATATCCTCACATGCCTGGCTGATATCTGACAACCATTGCTTATTAAGTACACTTAATTCCTTCTCCTCCTCAATACTATTATCCTCAACAAAGAATTCATCCAGAACCTGTATCATACTCCTGCAGGCATGCTCAAACTGTGCCATGTTTTCTTTAATAAACTCCAGCCTGTCCTCCTTGCCGGCTAATTCTAATTGCCTTGCAAGCTCTGCAAACTCCATAGCTCCTACACTTGCACTCGCCGACTTAAGACCGTGTACATCTATTACAAATTTCTTAAGGTCTCCGCTTTCATTTGCTAAAACAATTTTATTAAAAATATCCGGCAAATCCTTATGATAGGTAGCCAGTATATTCAGATATACCTCCTCACCTATATTCATTCTTCCCATTGCCCCTGCTGCATCAATGCCCTCAATAAATATGGCTGTGTCAGTATTATTAATTGAAAGCTCTTCCGGTGCCTTGTCTACAGCCTTCTCTGCCACCGCTCCAAGATATTTTTCAAGAACTGCCTCTAACTGCTTTATCTCAATTGGCTTTGCCACATAATCACAAAAGCCTGCATCAATAAGCTCCTTTTTGGCACCATATACCGCATTGGCAGTTAATGCCACAACAGGAACTGTTCTGCAATACTCCACTTCAAGCTTACGAAGCTCATACAAGGTCTCCACGCCATCCATCTCCGGCATCATATGGTCCATGAAAATAAGGTCGTAATGGTTTTCTTTTGCTTTTATGAGAGCTTCGCTGCCATTAACCGCCATGTCCACAACCAGCTTATACGGCTCTAAAAGCTGTCTTGCAATAATCAGGTTAATGGTATTATCATCTACCACCAATACCTTCTTTCCTACTATATCCTCCATAACTGTAGGTTCAAATGCTTTTTTAGCCTCACTGATGTGTATGTCATCTTCACCCTGCATTTTTATTAGAGTATTATTAATAACCCTCTGCAATATATCTATTGTAAAGGTTGTACCCTCACCATATACGCTTTCTACATTAATGGAACCTCCCATAAGCTCACACAGGTTCTTGGTAATGGCAAGACCAAGACCTGTCCCCTGTACTGCACGGTTCTTTCTTGTATCAATCTGATTGAAGGCACCAAACAGTTTACCTATATTTTCTTCCTTAATTCCTATACCTGTATCCTGTATTTTAAAGATAATCCTGTCAACAGTCTCATCATAGCTCTCATTGGATACCGATAGTTTTATATAGCCCTTCTTTGTAAATTTAACAGCATTTCCTATAATATTAACCAGAATCTGCTTTATGCGGACTGCATCACCATATAGCACACTCGGAACAGACTCTCCAAGCTCAATCTCAAGACTAACATCCCTATCTACTAATTTTGCATTAAACATATTGATAACGTCACTAATTACATTTCCAAGCTTATATTCGCCGTCAATAATCTCGTACTTACCCGCCTCAATCTTAGATAAATCAAGGATATCGTTAATAATTCCAAGAAGGCCCTTACCCGCATCATGAATAAGCATAATTCTTGCTTCCATCTCCGCATCCAGTTCCTCCCGAAGGAGTATTTCGCTCATTCCGATAATGGAGTTCATTGGAGTTCTTATCTCATGACTCATATTTGCAAGAAAAGCACTCTTTGCCTCATTTGCCTTTTCTGCCTCTTCCTTGGCAACATTTAAATCATCTATAAATCTATAGGTCTCGGACATATCATTAACAACAATAATATCACTTAAAAAATCATTATAGCTGTCCTTAATATGGCTTACCTGCAGCTTACATACCTTATTGTTAAGAGTACACAGGCATTCCATTGTCTCTGAGGACTGGCTGCCGTCTCCCAGCTTATGGCCTGACATATCGAATAAATCATCCAGCTTTTTCTGCTTTAAAAGCTCATCCGGCATATCAAAAAACTGAATCGCTGTAGCATTACTTATTTTCAGATACCCGTTCTCATCCACAATCAGCACCGGTACATTTACTGATGCATAAATATAATCAGAAAGACTCTGAATAGTTATATTATTAATTCTGGTTCTTCTTGACATGGCATACGCAAACATAACCGCAATTGGCTGAATAATAGCGGTTGCCGGAAATGCAGGACGTTCAGGTCCCATTATAAAGGTATCCAGCATAAGACCCACACCAATAATCAACAGCACCAGCATGCAGGCTTTTGCCATTACAATCTCTCTTTTTTTAGAATGCTTAAGAATACAATATATCATCTCTGAGCCTATAAGAATAAGATACCCTATCAGATATATATTATAAAATGTACGCCCTAAGTAATCTGTCGTTATATATGACATTCCATAATTTGTAAGAACAAATTCACAAGCAACCGAGTTGCTTACTACCGGATATACCAACAATGCCCCAAAAACTATATATCCATCCACCACACGCTTAAAGCCATCCGGAATATTTAACCATATTCCTACAAGTAACCCTGCAATTACTATAACTCCCATTATTCCTATAAGATAGACTGATCTCCAGAAAGCGGCCCCCTCCTGGGTTGTCTGCAATGTAAAAATACCCATTCCCAAATCCCACAGGAAGCTGAACAAGCCAAGAAACAAAAAAAGCCAGTTTCCTGCAATATGCTTATCCTCCTGTATAATATTATTAACAGCCAATACCAAAGAGACTGTACCAAATGCTATAAAAAATACCGATAAAAATAAATTCATATCCCGTCCCTCCCCTATATCAGATTTAACAAAATATGAACTGCGGCAAAAATAAGTATAATCCACCCATAAGCAACCGGCTTCTGCTTTAGTGTTATAAGCTTAAGAAATGTATATATAATTAATCCGTAAAGCACTGCATTTCCTATATTAAAGCTGACTCCCACATAAGCAATAATACATAAGCCAAAAATAAAGGTTAGTTTATCGCTTCTGTCGAACTCCCTAAAACGAAGAATCAACGTAAGTCCCACATAGATTAATGCAGGAGCTGCAACATATGCCGCCATGGAAGTAAATAATGGTGCAAAGAAAAAACAAAGCAGAAAAAGACAGCCTGTAGTAAGTGCTGTAATTCCTGTTTTTCCTCCACTGACAATGCCAACAAGAGATTCTGCATATGTAGTTACTGATGAGGTTCCCACAAGACCGCTTACAACATTACCAACCCCATCCACGGTAATGGCTCTCTTTAAGCTGACTGTATCCTTAATTCTTAAATCAATATCATTATTAATAGCATCAAAAGAAGATGTATTTGTACCAATTGCATCAAAGAAATGTCCCATGGTAAATACAAAAACAGCATTAATAAATAAAACTATCATTTCAACATCTGAAAACAATACCACAACATCCGGAAAAGCTAACATAACCTGTCCGATATCTCCTACTGCATAGGAAAAGCTGAATATACCCTTAAGATATTCCCCTGCTGATACACCTGTTGCAAGATATGCCTCATGATAATTTACACATATCCCCATAAAATAAGCTACTAATAAGCCTGTTAAAACAAATCCCTTTTTGTTAAGTCTTTTTGCCAAATATATTACAATTATACTTACAGTACATATGGCAACCGGCATAATATTGAGCTGTCCGAGTGTATAATAACCGCTTTTTTTCTCCAACAGCCCAGTTGTACTGATTCCATATAAAAGTAATGCCAGACCAATTCCTGACATAATCATTCTTCTGAAAGGCTCATCCATTATTTCCATAATCTTGTCATAGACCCCGAACCTGACAAACCCACATATCACAATACCTGCCACATATGTTGCCAGAAGCAATGCCGTCCAATGTAAAGCCCCTTCTCCTGTAGCAAGATTAAGAAACATACTGGTTAATCCAAGCCCCGGTGCCAATGCAATCGGAAGCTTTGTATAAAAAGCAGAAACAATTGTTGTAAAGCCCGAAACGCATACTGTTGCAAGAAATACCCCATTATAATTCATTCCTGCCTCTGAAAGCACCATGGGACAAACCACCAGAATATATGACATAGCCATAAACATGGTTATTCCTGCAAATATTTCATTTTTAACGGTTGTATTATGAAACTTTAAATTAAAATAATCCATTTTTCTCCCCTATTTAGCACCTTAACACACCCTATGTTACAGACATAATTTTCTACTATTATAATAGTACTTTTGGGCGAATTTTTCAACTATTTTTATATGTTGTCTGTAATTAATTGTCATCGTTGTTTTTTATCAGATTTTTTAAAAACAAAGGGGGCGCTTGCGAACTCTCGCGCCGCCGAAGCGTCGCATTGATGTGACATCTTCCTTTGCTCCGGCGTGCGCATCCCGTCCGATAGGACTTTTTTACGTTATAGGAAATTGAGTAATTTCCTATAACGTAAAAAAGGATATCCAAAAGCGTTTCTCTTGAATATCCTTTCATATATCTTATATTTAATCTAAACAACTACCGAAATCACAACTGGCTAAACAGTAAGCTTAGCTGCTTCCAGCTTCAGATTCTCCATGATATCTGTAACCTTGGCAATACTCTGGAGATTAGTATTACAGCATTCAAGTGTCTCTGTAGCACCATCAGATACTCTCTGCATTACATCCGACACATTCTCGATATGTTCTGCCACCTGACTGTTAGCCTCCGTTACTACATCAACGGTATTCTTAAGCTGGGATACCTGCTTTGAAATCTCTTCCGTGCTATCGTGTATCTTATCAAAATTCCTTGCAGTTCCCTCAACATACTGGTTCTGCATGCGGTTACTTTCTAACAGTTCTTCCATGGAAGCATTAACCCCCTCAACTGATTTAACAACATTCGCAATTAATACACTAATATCATCAGTTGCCGTCTTAGTCTGTGCTGACAAATTAGATATCTCTGTAGCTACAACTGCAAAGCCTCTTCCCGCATCGCCCGCTCTTGCAGCCTCAATGCTGGCATTAAGCGCAAGCAGACCTGTCTGTCCTGCTACACTTTGGATTAATGCCATAATATCCTGCATCTTATCTGCATATTCCTTAAGAATATTCATCTCCCTTGTAACCTGCTCACTTGAATTCTCGGACACCTTAACCTGATGAAGAAGCTCCTTCATAACCTCATTACCATGTTCAAGATTCTCTTCTGCGTTATTAACCTCAGTTACAATGGAAGAAACTGCACTCTCCACACCTTGTATGTATTCATTAATCTTATCCGTACTTATTCTCTGTTGCGCGATCGCCTCTGTGGCCTCATTAGTATCGCCTGCAAGCACAGCCATATCCTGCTGTGTAGCATCTATAGCAATCTTTAGTGCTTCTGTTTCAGAAACCGCACCGGCAATATTCTCCGTCATACTTGATGCTACTGATAAGGTTGTATTAAGAAGCCCATCTGACTGCTGCTTTCCTTCGTCAGCCTTATCAATATTAGCCTGATTAATAAATGCTATTTTCTTAACTGCCAACACTGTAAATACAATGGTTAATACAAGACATGCAATAACTATCTCTGCATTTGCAATACC
>JAZQLB010000213.1:0-27029 GCA_045542475.1 Lachnospiraceae bacterium
AACGGTGACCTCCGGCAGAAGTTTCTGAAAATATCAGTTTTGGCTTCTGCTGCTCCTAGACGGGTTCAATATTCAAACGTCCAAAAGTCTTGCACCAACCGACTTCTCTCTGATGGCTTTGAATATTTACTACTTCTAATCATTGCATTTATATAATAAAAACATGAATTATTAGAATTGTCAATATTTTTTATTCTCTTATTTTACAGAATATCCTTCAATTCTGTTAGTGAATGTATTATATAATCAGGCATGTGATTTAAAGCTACATACTTGTACATTTCTTTTCTGTCAAGTAACACTGTCCTCATCTCGACAAACTTCGGACCGCACACATCTTCAACATAACTGTACCCGACAAATAGGCACTCCTCAACAGCCCAACCACTTCTATGAAGAATAGTTTTATAAAATAATGGATTAGGTTTGTATACTTCCATATTTTCTGAGGTAAAGATATGCGAAAACTCAAGTTTATTGCTGGCAAGATTATTTTAGGCTCCCAAAAAATTTGATTGAAATTCAGCATTAATTTCTGCTATTTCCTTTTTACCGTCAATATAATCTCTATACATATCCCACAAATCTATTTCACAATCGTTTAATCCATCATCAACAGGAACCCATTCCTTTATAATGGCAATGCGTTCTTCTTTTGTTGTGTCTTTAATTAGTGTACTTTTCATATTTTGTCCTTTCTATCAAACAATCTTTAACATATGCTAATGGAACATTCATTCTCATAGCCACCTGCTCCTCGGTCATTCCGCTGTCAATAAATCTTTTCACCACTACTACCATATCCTCGCCAACCTCGATAATATGATAATCCGGGTCGTAGAAGCGTACTACTCGCTGACCCCAGCTGTGCTCCTTTACTGCATGAACATAACTAATTTCATACTTCTGTAAGTGAGCCAAAAAAGTATCCATATCAGTTTCTTCAAAAACCAGCTCACTATCATTGCTTTGCAACGCCACATCCTTGTTATCTATGAAATGCTTCCATGTTGGCATTGACTGTAGAGCAAAGCCTCCGTCTAAGGTTACATTTGCCCCCAAGTCTACGGTAACATTTAATCCTAGTATGTCGTGGTAGAATTGTTTGCTTTTTTCTATGTCGTTTACTGCTATTAGTGTGCTTATGTATTTCATGTGTACCTCCGTAAGCTTGTAATTAGCGCTCTGTTTGTTCGGTCATAATCCCCCAGCGAATCCCAAATTTATCAACAAAAACAACACGGCATGAACTATAAGGCGTAGCTTCCATTTCGTATATTGTTTTACTTCCATCCTTCATGATTGCATATGCCCTCTGTACTTCTTCCTTCGTGTCGTACATGATGGTAAGGAAGTTAGAATAACAAACGCTAAACTCTATATCCACATGATCGCTCATAATTATCCTTTGGTTGTCTAATACCAGTTCTGCATGATAAACATAATCCTTTTGCTCTTCGCTAAGAAGCGGCATATACGCCGGGTCATTAGCTTCTCTATAAGATATTAAGCATGTTATTTTCCCTTCAAATGCTTTTTCATACAGTTTAATCGCTTCTTTGCAAGTTCCTCCAAAATTAAGTGTTGGTGTAATCTGCATTTCTATAAAACCTCCGTCAAGCTATTTTCACAATATTCCATAATTCCCTTCTCCCACAAATTCAACGATTAAACGGCTTATTAAAAGAACCAATCTCTATTAAATTCCCTTCCGGGTCAGCAATAAAACACGTTCTTTGTCCCCATTCTTCCGTTTCCGGTGCTAAAACAGAGGTCGCACCTTTACTGATTGCCTTGGCATATTCTTCGTCAACCTCTTCATATGTATCAACATACAACGCTATCTCTGCATGACCATTAAGCCCTTTTACATATTCATATCTGTGGCTTGTCATCTTTTCAAAATCCTTTCTTCCGTAGAGAAGAAACAATGTACCATCCTTTACTAAATATACATTAGAGGTATCTTCTCCCTCTTTAATTTCAAAGCCTAGTACATCTCTGTAAAACCGAATCATTTTAGGCATATCTTCAACAAACAATCCAAAGCCATCAAGTCGCATTTTCCCTTACCTCCATTATCTCTGCTATTCAAAAATATTAATAATATACCCATCAATCGTAGTCAGGCTACAGGTCTTTCCGCCCCAAGGCTGAGTTACAACTTCCGTTATTTTATCCCAACCCTTAGAGATTACATATTCATACATCATTTCAATCCCCTGCACCTGCATAAAGGAAATCACACCTCCCTGTGACTCTCCATAAAACATATGAATTCCCGTAAATGGTGCCAGATGAGCAAGCTCGACCTCCGGCAAAATCTCAAACACCACTCCGTAACAACCTGCTCCCACTTCATTACGCTCAATTATGTTGCTATACCAGCCTAAGATCTCCTCGAACCATTTAGCGGTTCTGTCCATGTCATTCGTGAAGTAGACTGGGGCATTTTCTTTTACATGATATCCTTTTTCGCTAAATCGGCTCATTTTAATCCTCCTCTCGACCTTCGTGTTAATTAATACTACAAAATTTTACTTTCTTATAACCACTATTCTCTCTCCGTTTTTCCTTATTTCAGAATATTCAATATGCTTTCCTGCTAAAAGCTTTTCAATATCATCATTTGAATAATAATGAAATATCATCATATTACGAGAATCATCCGTAGTGTATTGAACACTTCCATCATCTAACACTCTATGCGGACAATCCACATCGTCTTCCTCTAAAGGGTCAAATGACAGCATAATCAGACCATTCTTTTTTGTTATGCGGCATAATTCCTCAATCGCTTTTTTGGCATCACTTACCAGCAAATGGTCTATTACTGCATGTACAATCACTCCGTCAAAGGCTTCATCAGAATAACCTGTATTCAACATATCTGCCACCTTGTATTTGGATGTATCAATGCCATATTTCTCAAGAGCTTTCTTTGTAATCTCAACAGCAGTCTCGGAAATATCAAAGCCTTCCACCTCAAATCCATTTGATGCAAACAGAAGGCTGTATGCTCCAAAACCACATGCTACATCACAAATCGATACTACATTATTTTGCTTAAATATATCGACTATCGAATTACTGACACCATTATAGCCTTTTAAATACTGCTGCAGCTCATATTCATTTTCTGATTGCCATGTTTTTTCCCAATAATCTTTACTATAGTTTTCCATATTATATTAATTCCTTTGTTTTACCATATCTTACATTATTATAACACCCCAAACACGACACCTATATGTCATGTTTAATATATTTTTTTCATTGCTTCTATCATGGCTTTCATCTTCTCTACCATCTCTGGCGGTGATATTACCTGCACCTTATCTCCAAAGCCAAGCAACCAGCTAAGGGCACCCTCTGTATTTGAAAAGCCCCACTCCGCATAAAGTCTGCCATCCGCCTGCTCTTTAAAGGAATGCAGGCCATACTCCTCCACCAGCCTGTATTTAACTGATGCATCATATATGGCAGTCACTATGTAATTATCCGTCATGTGCGAGCCAAACTTCATCCTATCTGTCGGAATATCTCTAACAGCATATTTTTCGTCCGCCACCTGCAAATCCCACAGCCTGCGAAGCTTATACATTCTATAATCCTGCCTGTGCGTACACCAGCCAAATACATACCAGTCCGACCATTTAAACACAACCTGATAAGGCTCAATACACTTGTCCTCCTCGCCCTTAGGGTAGTAATAATGAAAGTTAATAAGCCTATGCTCTTTGATTGCCTGCTTAATCAGCTCTATCTTGGCTGCTAAAGAATCCTTATAAAAGGATGACAAATCAATCATCATTCCATCCGACAGATTAATTGTATCCTTACCCTGCATTTTTACTGCTAATTTATCTGCTGAGGATGAGGTCATAACACTGTCCACAGCCCTTAGACCTGTGAATATGGCAGATAACTCCTGCTCAGTAAATACCGTGGTATCAAGCGCATAGCCCTCCATAATAGAGATTCCGCCATCCCTGCCCTGTGTGGTAACAATGGGTATCCCTGCACGGCATATATCCTCAATATCCCTGTTAATGGTTCTCTTTGATACCTCAAAATGCTCCGCCAGATATGGAGCAGTAACCTTTCCCTTTTGCTGTAAAATTGTAATAATTCCGATTAGACGGTCAATTTTCATATGTATGCTCCTATAAAACCTTTTTTCTAAGGCTGTTACTCCTCCAGTATCTTAAACAAATCCGTTCCAAAACTGGTATAACCAGGCTCTCCGGCAAGCATCTTATAAGTTCGCCTGCCATCCTCCATACGCTCTGCCACTAAGAAATGACAGCCCTCCGGCTGTTCATCATAGAGCTTTTTAGCAAGCTGGAACAAATGGGTAACCATCATGGTTGTAATATCCTTCTCATAGAACGCTCTAAGAAGACCCTCTGCGATTTTTGAGCCCTCCTTTTCCGTGGTGCTGGCAAAGGATTCATTTAGCAAAAATAGGCTTCCCCTTTTTGTCACATCAACCATACCACTCATTCTTTTTAACTCTTCACTCAGACGACCATCATTTAACTGCTCGTCCTCACTTCTGGTAAAATGTGTAAAAATCTGAGTATATATAGGTGCAGCAAATCTATATGCCGGAACAGGCATTCCACACTGCATAAGCACCTGCGCTATACCATAGCTTCTAAGGAATGTGGATTTACCGCCCTGATTAGCACCTGTAATAATGGACATTCTGTTATTCTTCATGCTAAGAGTATTTCCCACAGGCTCATGCTGAACATATATTGCCATTGATAATTCATAAAGAATGGCAAACTCCGTATCCTTTACTCCTGGTGGCTGCGGTGTCGGCATATTAAGAGTGTTATTCATCTCCTTCATGCGGTTCATAAAATTAACCACACCCATATAAAAGGCAATTTCCTCTGAAAAATGCTTAAAGAAATTCATCATTTTCTCAAGATACGGCTTGAAAATCTGCATTACATACTGCATGGCAGCCTCATTTAATACGGTAATATCCTGCTTTAAATCCATATCATTGCTTATTGAAAGCATATTTTTCTTAATAAACTTCATATACAGACTCTCAAGACCACCCTGCTTGTTATCTTCATCCTCCGGTCTGCAATAGTTTAAAACTGCACGTTCCAGCTTAAGCCCTCCGCCAAAGGTAAGGGTATATCCGGTCTCACAACCGCTGACTAAGTTTTCAAGCTCCTTAAGCTTCTCATATATTGCCTCCATATTCATTGCCTGCAAACGCTTTATAAGACTATGTAAGCCCTCTGCCTTAAGACTATCCTGCTTCTCATTTAAAAGTCTTCGTATGCTAATTAATGCCTCCTGCCCCTGCTTAAGATAATTATAGGTCGAAAGCATCTCACTGGTTTTCTTTGATGATCTTTTGGTGTTATTCATTTCATTTCTGTACGTTCTAAGAGCTTTCTGCTGAGCATCCGCAATGGCATAAAGCTGCGTAAGCAGCCCCTCGCATCTATACATATCAGAAATAATTTCCTGCCTGTATATGATATCCTCCACAGTAAGCAAGGGAATAAGCATTATCTTACGAACCTTTTCCAGAATAAACTCATCCTTTTTTGCCATCGTCCAGAAAATAATATCCAGATTCAAATCCTTAATCATATCCTTTGTAAAGGGATAGCTTATTTTTCCGTCAGCAGTAGTATCTTTATATAACAAATACGTTTCCATTACGATAACCTCCTTATTACATCCTCATACACTAACTGATACCTGCTTACAAGAGATTCCGAATAGCCATAGCCCTGTGCCTTCATAGGCAGAATACGATAGGTTCTCTTATAATCCCTCTCCTCAAGCTGAGCCACCATGCTTATAATATTTTCCCTCTCTGCGGCAAGCTCCTGTATATGTGTAACATAGATTCCATAGCAATCCCTGTCTAAAAAATGCTCCATAACCTTCTTACCCATAATCAGCGCATCATGAGTGGTGGCAGTTGTGAACAGCTCATTTAAAATAACGTACTGCTCCTTTAGCTCCTGCTTCATCATAGGAGCAAGCCTGTTAATCTCTTCTTTTAGTTTACCTGAGTTAGACTGGAATTTCTCCTCCGCCTCAAAATGCGTAACAAGCCCTTTAAGCGGCGGCAATATGTACTCATCTGCATTTGCATACAGTCCCATCAGCGAAAAATATACCGCCTGTCCCATAGCTCTTGCAAAAGTGGTCTTGCCTCCCTGATTAGGTCCTGTTACAACAAAAAATGAAGGGCTCTTCTTCATGGCAAAATCATTAGGCACCACCGTGTAGTCCCTTCCTGCACTTTTCCACACCAGCGCCAAATCATACACGCCCCTGCCCTCAAATGTGCCATCCTTTGACATCTGTGGCACACACATTGAATATCCGTAGCTCTTAGTCTTTTTCATAAAGCTCATAAATGCAAGATAAAACTGTACCTCCCTCTCAAAGGTATACAGTTTCTCTGAACGAAAATCAGGAAAGTTACCTTTAAAGGAGCATATTTCCTTAAATATCTCAGGATTACTTTTCTTAAGAATGTTGATAATTGTCTTTTCAAGCTTTGATGTCTCTAATGGATTAGGAAACACTCCCTGCATATACTCCGTATCAGCTCCTGCATCCTCTCCTAACAGCCTAATAAGCTCACCAAAACAATTTCCCTGAAGCTTTCCAGCCTCTTCTATAACAATGTTTTCTTGATTAATGGCAAGGCTAAACTGTAACTTATCAAAGGACTTATTTGCACTCTCAAGAGCCCCCGCAAAGCCTGACTTGGTAAGGTCGTCTATAAGCTCCTTTACAAAAACCATAAGCTCCTTCACTCCCTCAGAAGCAATCACACACTTATCAAGCTCCTGCTTAAACCTGACAAGACTGTCAAAATAACAGGTTGCAGACTTAAGATAATAGGTTGCGGAATGCACCTCACTCTCACAGTCCTCCGACAGCTTATAATAGCTCCTTGAGCTCTGTAATCCTCTGCAAAATCCTGCTATTACCTCACATAAGCCCTCATCTGTCATATCCTGACATATATCCTGACGATACTTTATAAGCTCCTGCGACTTAGGAAGGGAATAAAAGTAAGGACTTATATCATATTCCTTTATGCCCTCCTTCATTCTTTCCACCAGATAATCAAGCTGCAAATCCCCGAAAAAATCCGGTGCTACAGCCTGCGGAAGCTGACCGCTGTCCCCGTATAAAATACTTTGAAATCCCATATACACTCTCTTTCCGTACCTGCCCCACAGATACATTACCTTCCCAATATAAATTTAACAATATAATCATATTATAGCAAAGAGCAGCCAATATGACTGCTCTTTTTACAAAAAACTATTTACTTTTTCTGTAACACCACAATATTAACTGAATTAGCCGAAAGCTCAATATCCATGCTGTTATCTGCCACAACGACTGACTTTACAACAGGTACTGCAATCTCAGCCTCCTTGGTATTAACATTAGCTGCATGCACATACTCCGCATCCGCAGTTAGCACAATCCATTCAGCCTCTGACTTTACCTCAAGCTTATCAACCTTAAGACTTAACTTCTTATCAAAGTCCTCTGCATTAACCAGCTTAATATATACCTTGTTCTCATCCTCGGTAACTGAATTAAATACCTCTCTGTTATATGCCTCAAGCTTATTATCAAGCACGGCTTTTCTTTCTCCTGCTTCATTCTCATAATAGCATACAAGCCTCTTGCCATCCTTGCCGCCGAAATCAACACATACTGTATATTCTGCATCGGCTGGTACAACCTCCCCATAGCATGCTCTTAAGTTACCGGCAAATACACTTGATGAGTAATCACCCATTGTATAGCCTTCCTTGCCATCCTTGTATACCTTTAAGCCCGTACCACGATTGCCATAGCCTACACAATACTCATGGAGATTAAGCTTTTCAAACTTAAAACCATCAGCATCAATTCCTGATAAGCCTGCTCCAAGATGAATTGAAGCATTATCTGTAAGCTTGCATACTTTAAGCTCTACCCTATAATCACTCCAGTCTGCATCAATATAAAGACCTGTTTTTACACCTGCCTCTATAAGACAGCCGTCCTCGCAAAGAGTAATATTCTCTGTATTGCCAAGCATCTTCCATTCTTCCTTAAGCTCCTCTGCAAAGTTCTGCTGGAATATAATTTCATTATCCTTATTAGATACAACCTTCACAGCTTTAAGCATTGCATCGCCTGACTCCACGCTGATTACAATACCACCACAAGGCTTAAGAGCTACCTTCTTACCTGCCTCATAATGCTCATAGCTGGTTGCAAGAAGCTTCTTACCAATATACTTTGCAAATAACTGCTGAACATAGTATGTAGGAGTTCTCCATACGCTCTCGTTATCAAACCAGATAGCATCCGGTGTCCAACGATACTGTCCGTCACCTACTACCTTATTAAATAAAGGTGCTGTTGCCGCAAGACGAACAACGTCTGAATTATTCTCAAAGCCCGTCATAACAGCAGCCTCTGCCACTGCTCCTGCAAGTGTATTCTTCTCATTAGATGCGTACTCACCAACGAATACCTTAGATATTCTCTGTTCGTTAGCTGTACCGCTTTCATTTGCACGATAGTAATAATTATAACGGTCAGCATTCTCAAGAAGATAATCATTTGCACGATAGTAATGCTCGTCAACGATTGTATCAAGATAATCCTTCTTCTTGTTATACCATGTTACATCCTCTTCAAAGCTCTCCTTGCCGTCAGTAAAGGCAACTCTTGCGCCGCCCTGCATGAAGCCTGCAAGGAACTTCCAGCCGTTCTGATAAGCATCATCATCCGCCTGTGCTCCGGCAGTAGAAACGATATGAAGCTCGTAGCCCGGATAATTGGCCTTCATATATTCATCAATGGTATTCTCGAATGCTTCAAAGCTTGCAAAGAACTCTGTACCCCAGTTCTCATTACCAACGCCAAGATAATGAAGCCCAAATGGAGCCTCATGTCCCATTTTCTTACGAAGTGCCGCCCATTCATTATTATCAAAATCCGTACTAATCGCAAAATCAATCAAATCTGTAAAATTCTTAATATATTTCTTCTGAAGCTCGCCACCGGCAGGGTTAGCATAATCAGAACGAGCCTGACACAATACACCACATGCCATTACAGGAAGCGGCTCTGCATTAAGGTCCTCCGCCAACTGGAAATACTCCATGTAACCAAGTCCCATGGTCATTGTGTAGCCCCATACATTAAAGTTCTCCTTACGAACCTCAACAGCCCCAACTGAATCCTTCCAGTCATATACATTATCCCAGATATAAGAACCCTCTGAAATACATCCACCAGGGAAACGTAAGAATGTAGGATGCATATCCACAAGCATCTTAACAAGGTCACTTCTTAAACGGTAGTTAGGATTACCTGCGAAATTCTTATGAGCCGAAGCAGACACAGCCTCCTCCTTAGCGCCCCATACATTCTGTGGCATTAAGGAAACCATATCTATTGCCATCTTACCTTCAAAGCTAAGTCTTAACTGACCCATAACAGACTCTGTAGCTGTAAGCACCATATTCTCGTACTTATTCCAGCCGCCATTAACCTCTATTGTAAGCTCATTACTGATAGCATTTTCATTCTCATCAAGAAGAACTGCCTTAACGACTGCCGCCTCATCTGCCTTTGCCCATATTGAGAAATCATAACGCTCTCCTGCCTTGAGGTTCATTGATAATTTAAAGGTATTATCACAGAAGCCTCTGTTATACAGCTTAGCACCTGCCTCAACCTCAATATAATAAGCGTTGGCATCAGGGTCTGTTAAACCAAAATACTCATTAAGACCACCCTCACACTTAGGGGTTGCCTTATCTATATCTCCGAACCAGAAACGAAGCGGATTATGGTTTCTTCCTGTAGAAATGCCATTCTCACCGCTTCTATGGTCATATGTATCAAATGTAAAATCCTCAAATGAACGGTTCTGAACCAGCTCTGCATAGATACCGCCGTCAGCAGCATTATTAATATCCTCATAGAAAAGTCCGTATAAGGTAGGGCTGATATCAAGCACCTTCTTATCTCCATGAACTGTAAGCTCATAAGGCGCAAGCTCTTTAGGTAAAATAGAAGCCTTAAACACCTTCTTCATTACCAGCTTATCATCATCACTGCCCACACCCTCTGCACACTCAAGTGTAGCTGTAATGGTTACAGCTATCGGCTCAGAGCCTGGTGTTACCCTTCCATCACTTGTAAGGTTATCCGGTCTGTCTGATTCCCATGTAACCTTTACTCTTCCATCCATTAATGTAGCAGGAAGGTTAATATCAGAATTAATTATCTTTGCAGGAACAGGTAAAAACTTATCCTTTGCAAGAGTTAAAATCTGCTGCTTGGTTAAAGAGCCACACATAAGGTCAATAATCTCTTCCTCAGATAATGCACCCTTATATATACGGAAATCGGATAATGCACCACAGAAATCCGCATCCGCTGCAAACTGTGAACGTCCGATATAATTATTCTCATAGTTTGAAGGGTCAGCAAGTGTTGCTAACCACTCACGAAGAAGCTTATAATTACCGCTTGAGGTCTGGCTGATAAAGCCGTCTGCCACAAGCTCACCATTTACATATACCCTTGGACCTGCATTACTTAATGCACCGCCCTGTGTACCTGTTACAGTCATGGCTACATGCATCCATTCATTAACCGGTGCCGCAATACCTGCATCTGCTATTACGTCCGAGCTCTTAAAGCACACGCCACGCATAAAACGCGTTAAGAAAATATATGGTCCGCTCTGACCCTTACCAAAGTCAAATATTCTCTCCCATACATTAGCCGCCTTATCTGCACATACCCATGTGGAAACTGTAAGACCATTCTCATCACCCACACCCTCAAGGATATTCTTAGGCAGTTCAAGATACGATACTGCACTCTGTCCGCCCTTGAATACGGCTGCCTCTCGTCCACAAACATTATCAATAACAGGCTTTCTAACACCACACTCCTGTGCGTGATTATTATTGCCTGAGCTGTCCTTACCTACATTTGAAGCATCATTAAACTGATACCATGCAATCATGTTGTTATTCATTCTGTTTTCCTCCGGAATGTTTTTTCATCGTTGCTAGTCTTCATATCAGACTGTGAAAATGACTTTTATTTTTTTCAGCCAGATAACCATATTGTTAATATTATAACATAGTATGTTAGAAAAAAGCTATATATTTCCAATAAAAAAAGAGACTTTCTGGTGAAAATCTCTTTTTTGCCTTGCTTTAACAGCATTCTAATATATTTAGTTCCAATTAATATCATTATGGGATATTGTTCCCTGCTCTGCAATTCTCTTATTAGCAGCTTCAATTGCAGTTCTTTCATCTTTGGTTATTCGGTCTTCGGGTATAAATTTAAGTATAATATTATATATGGTTTCTATATCTTCTTGTGGAATCAGGTCGATTAACCCTTTTAATAACTCTTTACTCATATATTCTGACCTCATATAATCGTTTATATGCCTGTCCTCTTGGTAATATGTCCTTTATAATAATCGGCTCTTCATCGCTTTATCTTGTTGTTCTATGTACTTTACAGCTTCTTTGTCATAAAATATATGCAATACAATTCCCCTTTCGCATATAAGGTCCCTTTATGACATAAATTAAATATATAATATTCTTTTGATTTTGTCTATATAACCTGTGCAATAAAAAACCCGGTATATTAAATATACCGGGTAAAAATAAATAAGAGCGCGAGACGGGAATCGAACCCGCGACCCCCTCCTTGGCAAGGAGGTGCTCCACCGCTGAGCCACTCGCGCTTAAATGTCCACTTGTGTTCCGTGAACATTTAAGATAATAATATAAATTGATGCTTTTGTCAATACTTTTTTAAAAAAATATTTTATTAAAATAATTCTACCATTATCAAGTGCATTCTTTATTTGCATTTTGCACTAAATACATATTGATATACTTTAAACATACGCTCTGGCGCAATATCATTTATAGACATCAGTTTCTCTAAAAATACCTCTTCTTCATCATTCATCTGAATTACACCTGTCATATCCTCAATCTGCATTCCGCACTGATTAAACAGATTACATATACTATCCAGTGTAAAGAAGCGTAAATGGGTATTATCAAGTATTCCCGATTCCATATACTCAAACTTGCCCTTTAACAAAGGCATAATAACAGACATATGCATAACATTAGGAATGCTGCATATCATATGCCCACCTGGCGCAAGGTATGGAATAAGCTTATTGATTGCCATTTCAGGATATCTAAGATGCTCCAGTACATCGCCCAATATAATGTAATCAAACTCGCCTTTTTCATATGGAAGCTCCATATTTTCAATGTCACCCTTAATAATATCCTGTGCCTTTGAAGCAACTCGTACTATATCATCTACGATTTCGATTCCCTTTACCTGAGAATTAGGCCATCGATATTTTATTTCTGATAAAGTATTACCAAGACCACAGCCCACTTCCAGAACTTTGATGTCAGCATTATTATCGTGTTTAATATAAGCAATCAATTCTCTTCTTATATGTGTATAATATCTGATGTCAAAATTCCACTTTTCCTTGAAAATATTAGCATTTCTTCCTATTAGAGAATTCCATTTGTCTGCATTCTTTCCGTTACCACTTCCATAATGATAAATAAAACTATTGTGACATAGAATTACTTTCCAATCATCCATCACCAGTCTTACACCTATATCATTATCCTCAAATGTACCTGGTGAATATCTTACATCAAGAAAACCCACACTATCTAAGGCTTCTCTCTTAATCAGCATGGCATAGCCTACCAGATATATCTTATTCTCATACGGACACAATTCCGGTACGTTATGCTGCTTTGCATACATCTCATATTCTTCAATACTATTAAAGGCTGCGTTAATAACCTGTCCATTAGAGGCATGATTAGTCACGCTTCCTGTTGCACCAACATTGTCAGCCTCATATAGTCCCATTCTTAACCAGAATATTGAATTTGGCATAACAATTGTATCATTATTCAAAAGAAAAATATTATTCTCACCTTCGGCAATCTTAATTCCCTGATTGCATGCATATGGAAAACCTTTATTTTCCGAGTTACATATAAGCTTAATGTCTTCCTGTGCCTTAAGCCATTCAACTGAAGAATCCTGCGAATAATTATCGATTACAATAATTTCATATGATTCCTGTTTATTATGCTTTCTAATGCTCTCAATACAATCCTTTGTGAATTCAAGCTGATTGTATGACAAAATGACAAACGAGGTATTTTTTACGTTCCACTCAGGGTGATTCTCAACATTAATTTTAAATTCATTAATTACCGGAATGTCCTCTTCGTTTTCGCAGTAAAACTCTGCATTTTCATAGCATAACCATGCCTGATTAATGTTAATATTCTCATAATACTGACCAAGCATAAAATACAATTCATAATTACTATAATTGTATTCCAACCCTTTCTTTATGCTATTATACAACTTCTCATTATCGCCAAGCTCACGGTATACCGCTGCTGCCATGATATAGAACTCATCACTATGTACTTCTTCCAAATCTATTAATCGCTCCAGTTCCTCATGTGCCAGCTGCCATTGACTATTATTAACATATTCTTTTAACTTTCTGCACATATATGCTTCCTCCGCCAATACCTCTATTATCATTTTTACACTATAAAACGCTCATATAATCCTATATGAGCGTCTTATAAATAAAATCATTCCTTATCTTACGAGATTATAACACCCATTAAATGCTGTAACATCCACATCCACATTATCACCATACTTAATTCGTCTAAGATTATGGCATCCGTTGAATGCCTCCTTACCAATTTTCTTCAATGATGCCGGACATACCACCTCTTCTAAGGCCGTGCAATCCTCAAATGCATAGTCACAAATCTCAACTACTCCCTCTGGCAACTCTATCTTTACAAAATCTGTGCGGTTAGAGAAAAGCTCTTCTCTGATACAGGTAAAGTCACTCAGATCAATTTCTTTTACTGTCCTATTATACAAGTACACTTTAATACGTTCCTTCATACAATCTCCCTCCTGACGTAAATTATGTGTCCCTCATCCCAATACATTAGTACACTCCGTACCTCTTATTTATATTATAACATGTTTTCAGAAAAATGGAGTACTTTTTTATTAATATTTTGAAAAAAAACAGGAATTTTATCCCAACAGCTCTTCCATTTCGTCAAGGAGCCCTTCAAACACCTTAAGTCCCTTCTTAATTGCATCAGGTTTAGACATATCTACACCAGCAATCTTAAGGAGCTCGATTGGATAATCCGAACCACCGCTTGATAAAAACTTCATGTATCTGTCCACCGCAGGCTGTCCCTCCTCTAATATCATTTGTGCAATAGCAACTGCTGCTGAGAAGCCTGTTGCATACTGATATACATAGAATGGCGTATAGAAATGAGGAATTCTTGCCCATTCAACCTCGATATCTTTATCCACGCACATATCTGGTCCAAAATACTTAAGGTTAAGGTTATAATACATTTCGTTAAGTGCTGATGCCGTTAATGTCTTCCCTGACTCTGCCATCTCATGAGCCAGCTTCTCAAATTCGGCAAACATAGTCTGTCTGAATACTGTACCTCTAAAGCCCTCAAGGAAGTTATTGATAAGATACGCCTTCTCCTTCTTATCAGTTGAATTCTTAATAAGGTGGAAGTTAAGCAGTGCCTCGTTACAGGTTGAAGCAACCTCAGCAACAAATATTCTATAGCTGGCATATGTATATGGCTGGGCCTCGGCTGACTTGTAGCTGTGAAGTGCGTGACCCATCTCGTGAGCCAGAGTAAATGTGGCATCAAGGCTGTCCTGATGATTTAACAGTACATAAGGATGTACAGTTTTTGGTCCCCATGAATATGCACCGCTTCTCTTTCCTTCATTCTCATATACATCAATCCATCTGTTGTTAAATCCCTTATCAAGAAGTGCAATATAATCCCCGCCAAGCGGCTTAAGACCTTCCTTAACCATCTCCTTACCCTTCTCAAAAGGAATTTCCATGTGGAAATCACTTACCATTGAAGTATATACATCATACATATGTAATTCCTCAAGACCAAGCGCCTTCTTGCGAAGCTTAACATATCTGTGCATTAAAGGAAGTCCCTCATGAATTGTATCAATAAGGTTTTCATACACTGAGGTTGGAATATTTCCGCTAAATAAATATGACTCTAATGATGAGCCAAACTTTCTTGCCTTTGCATTAAAAATATCAGCCTTTACACGGTTCTCATAGTTAGCCGCGATTGTATTTTCAAAGCTCTTAAAGGCTGAATACATTGCCTTAAAGGCATCCTCTCTTACTCTTCTGTCGCTGCTCTCAAGAAGCTTAACATATCTGCCATGAGTAACTGCTACATCCTCACCATTCTCATCCTTAATGCTTCCAAACTTAATGTCCGCATTGTTAAACATTCCAAAGGTCTTCTTTGCACAGCCCATAACATCTCCTGCTGAAGCCATAAGTGCTTCCATCTCTACAGAAAGTGTATGTGCCTTCTCACGGGTAATGAACTCTAATTTCTTCTCATAAAGCTTAAGTCCCTCGCACTCAGCAACAAAGCCCTTAATAACCTCCTCCGATACTGATAAAATCTCCGGCTCAACAAAAGATGCTGATTCTGACAGCTTAACACCAAGAATCTCTGCTTCACCTGATAATGCTTGAGATTCTGAATTAGCAGTATCCTGGTCATATAACTGATGTGAATAGCAATATACTCTCTCAAATATCTTTGCTGTCTCATCAGAAAGTGTGAACACTTCTAAAAGAGTATTAGCACTTTCGCAGACTCTGCCCTTATATGTATGCATCTTCTCACACATTTCCCCGACCTTTTTACAATCAGCTCTCCATTCTTCTACAGAAGCATAGATATCCTCAAGTCTCCATGTATTTTCAATATTAACTTCCGATCTTTTTAAAACTTTATTTGCCATAAGTTCCTCCATTAATTATAATAAATCTATATTAAATATATAACCACAAAATAACTACAAAAACAAGGGGACAAAGGTGTAATAATGAACAACTTTATGCTTGATAATATATATAATTTTATATCTGAATGTAATAACACTGCCCATATATCCTATGAGCCTTATATTGACGAGAACACGACTGCCTTCTTTGAAGAAAATACCTCATCACCTATATTAAGCAAGGATAATTTCAAGCTTATAAAGGATAATACCGGCACCCTGCTCTGCCTTACATCAAAGGATACGCTGATTGGTTTATGCTCTGTATTCGAATACGAAAGCAACTCCGACATAATCTGTGAGCTCTCCTTGCTTGTAGCACCCGAATACCGCTTTCACCATATTGGAAGTGCCTTGCTTAACTATCAGCTTTTAGCCATAGAAAAAACACATTCTGATGCTACAATACTTTTGGTGGGCTCTAATCAGGCATTTGCCGAGCATAATGGATTTATCTTTTCCCATAGTGAGCATTTTATGTACAGGTCTGATAATAGCAGCTACAACCTACCTGATAATATGCATATTTCCCACAAGGGTGCAAACCTGAAGGATGTTACCTACAGACTGCATGCAAATGGAATAAGTGTTGCCAAATGTCACATATATGATGCCGGTCTGTACCTTAACCTTTCCCATGTATACACTAATAAAAAATACCGTGGCAAGGGCTATGCCGGTATGCTTATTAATGCCATCGCATCACTCTACCCTGCTAAAAGCCTTCTGCTTCAGGTTTCCGGTGCTAATATCTCTGCCATACGGGCATATACAAAAATTGGCTTTGCATTTCTTAACACAACAGATTACTATATATTAGAAGATTAGTTTTGAAAGGAATATAAATGAAAAATATTTTCACCAAGCTTAAAGACCATATTCTTGCCCACAAGCTGTATTATATATACACTACCCTTATGGCTATACTGCTTATTTCTGTTGCAAAGCTTTCAGAGCAAAGTGCAGCATTCTCAGAATGGTATTCAACTCATATATACAAACTGCTACAGGGTATAATCAGCAGAATAACAGGATTATTTCCATTTTCTGTATTTGAGCTGTTAATTGCAATTATTGCTATTGTTGGAATATATACAATAATTCAAACAATACACAGAATAATCACAAGAAACTGGTGCCAACTTCGCAGCCTCTATGCAAGACTTTTGTCAGCAGCACTTACTGCGTTGCTTGTATTTGAACTTAACTGCGGAGTTAATTATCATAGACTGCCATTTTCCAGTTTTTCGGGTCTTACCATTGAAAAAAGCAGTGAAGAACAGCTTATAAGTCTTGCAAAATATCTTATATCCGAAGCAAACAAGGTCGTACCTTACATAGATACTAAAACCACCGAGCAATATGGTGTTTTATTTACCCTTGATAACACGGACGAGCAGAAGGAAGCTGTACTGGCAATGGAAAAATTAGGTGAATTATATCCTCAGCTTTCTGGTTATTATCCAAGGCCAAAGCCTATACTATGCTCCTTTGTAATGTCCTATGAATTTATAACGGGAGTATACTCCGCATTTACTATTGAAGCCAATTATAACAATGATGTGCCAGACCACGAAAAGGCATATACCATATGCCATGAGCTTTCACATCTCCGTGGTTTTATGAGGGAGGATGAGGCAGAATTCATTGCACATCTGGCTTGTGTTGGATCTGATAATATCAATTTTGTATATTGCGGTTATGCTAATGCCTTGGTTCATGTGCTGAATACTATATATACAAATTGCGGTGCGGATGTTCACCGCGAGCTTTACCTTACTTTAGATGAACAGTACCGACGTGATTTTGCTTATAATAGTGCTTATTGGGACAAATATGAGACTCCTGTAGCCGAGGTGGCTGATGCGGTGAATAATGTCTATCTACAGGCAAATGCGCAGGTAGATGGAGTTAAGAGTTATGGTAGAATGGTGGATTTGTTGTTGGCGTATTATAGGAATGTGTGTGAGGATTATTAATTAGCAGATAAAATATAATTGTGAAAGGAACTCTTTTTTTGAGAACGGACGAAAAAAGTCTGGGTTCGGGCGAGCTTTTGAACCCAGACTTTTTCTATGCTTCACGAAATAAACTTTTTTCATAAATACCATTACATATAATTAATGAGTTTCATTACGCTACCTATAATAAAAACTCTCAAATTCTCCATTCTTATGCACGTCTTATGCGACCTATTGCCATGAAAATCACAAAAATCACGAAGTTTGCCAGTACTATACTGGCACCAACCGGCAGGTTCAGGCTATAGGAATTATAAAGCCCTATAAAAAAGCATATCACAGAGATTAGTGCTGAAGATATGACTACTTTTCTAAAGCCCTTAAATATACCCATTGATGAAAGAGTTGGGAATATTATAAGGCTTGATATAAGCATTGTTCCCATAATTCTCATTCCTACAACGATTGTAAGTGCTGTAAGAACTGCTATAAGAGTATTGTATACATCTGCTTTAATCCCGGTCGCCTTGGCAAAATCGGTGTCAAAGGTGATTGCAAATATTTTGTGATAGAAGAATAGGAACAAAATAAGTACCACAATTGACAGGATTACACTTACAATAACATCACTTTTACTCATGGCAAGTATACTTCCAAACATATAGCTGTACACATCCGTATTAAGTCCGCTGGTAAGCGAGGTTACTGATACACCGACAGCAATGGATACTGAGGATACAAGGGCTATTGCTGAGTCAGACTGCACCTTACTGTCCTTACCTATTTTCAAAATAAAAAATGCCGCAATCACGACCACAGGAATGGCAACTGCTAATGGTGCCAAATTCATGGCAGCAGCAACAGATAATGCTCCAAAGCCCACATGTGACAGACCATCACCTATCATGGAATATCTTTTTAATACAAGGCTTACGCCAAGAAGAGCACAGCATAAAGCAACCAGACCGCCTGCAATTAATGCTCTTACCATAAAATCATATGAAAATATAAGCTTTAATGTCTCAAGCATTACTTTGCCTCTCCTTCCATCTTTTTATCAAGTCCAAGAAAATCCTTTGCTGCCTGACTGTTAAGATACTCTGTGGCAGCACCAAAATAGCTTACTCCTTTATTTATATGAAGAATCTTTCCTGCATCTGAAAGAGCCTTATTAAGGTCATGGGAAACCATAAGAATGGTTACCATTTTCTCTTTATTAAGTCTTTTAAGAAGTGCATACATCTCCTCTGTGGCAACCGGGTCAAGACCTGTTGCAGGTTCATCAAGAAGAAGCAGCTTATCCGTGGCGCACAGGGCTCTTGCAAGGAGAACCCTCTGCTTCTGACCACCTGAAAGATCTGCAAATGGAGTTTTTACAAAGGCTCCCATTCCAAAATCATTGATTATGGCTAATGCCTTTTCCTTCTCTGCTTTATTATAAAAGGGTCTAAAGCCCATTCTGTTTACAAAGCCCGATAATACAACCTCCATAACCGTAGCCGGGAAATTTTTCTGGTAATCCTTCTGCTGTGGAAGATAGCCCACATCCGGCTTATTAATACCGTCACCATATATTATCTGACCACTTTTTATCTGTGCAAGGCCGAGTATTCCCTTTAGGAGACTGCTCTTTCCGGCACCATTTTCTCCGACAATACATACATAGTCACCCTTATTAAGCTCAAAGGAAACCTCTGATACTACAATTCCTGTTTCATATCCTACACTTAAGTTTTCACATCTAAGCTGTGCCATCAGTTCATTCCCTCCTTAAGATTTTCTACATTCTGCCACATTATATCAAGATAGGTAATGCCGGCTTCAAACTCATCCCTTGTAACATTATGTGCTGAATGAAGCAGCAAAAGCTTAACACCTGTTTCCTCTGCTATGGTCCTTGCCACCTTCGGGTCAGCAAGCTCCTCATAGTATATGGCACCTATATCATGTGCCTTTATCTCATCAATCATATTCATTACCCTGCTTATGGATGGCTCGGACTCTGCCGAACAATCCGGGTAGGCAAGAACACACTCAAAGCCATATTCCTCTGCAAAATAGCTCATGGCAAACTTGCCTCCAAAGAAAATGATATTATGCTCATTCTCCTCAGTAAGCTCCCTGAATGCTCCGTCCAACAAACCAAGCTCTGCAAGATATGCTTCTGCATTTGCCACAAATTCCGCTTCGTGCTCCGGCATTGCCTCACATAAAGCCTTGGTAATAGTTTCTACCATCTTCATGGCATTAACAGGACTTGTCCAGATGTGCGGGTCATACTCGTGTGAATGACCTTCGTGAGTGTCCACAACCTCATGAATATGAGTATCCACCTCACAAGAAGCTTCGTCATGTGCATTCCCCTCCTGCTCTCCTTCATGGTCAGTATGTTCTTCTGCACCTTGTTCATGAGCATCATGCTCCCCATGCTCATGTTCGTGGTCATGAGTTCCCTTAACCAGCTCAATACCCTCTGAAACATCCACAACCACAATGTCATCATCAAGGCTTTCAATAATGGTAGCTGCCCATGTTTCCATATACTCACCGGTATATATAAACATATCACTTTCCTTAATGGCAATCATATCTGACGGGCGCAGGTCATAAGCATGGCTCTCTACTCCCGGCGGCAGCAGCATAATAACATCCACATATTCCCCACCTATCTGCTTTGCAAAGTCATACTGTGGAAATAATGTCGCAATTATGGTATATTTATCATTATTCTTATTTGTCTTAGAATTACACCCTGTAAGTCCCACTGCCATAACTAATATAACTGTCATAAGACATACTCTTACAAGACTTCTATGTTTTAGTTTCATATATCCTCACTTTTTTGAAATTGAAATCGCTTTTCATATTCACTTTTGTTATTATAGCAATATATGATAAATTGTCAAGGAAAATCACTACCGCCTGAATCATTTTGATAAATAAAAATAAGTATCCTCACCCGAATAAAGTGATGATACTTATTTTTTATAAGCTATTAAACTAAACTCAACCAAAATAGTATCTGATTAATTTGTAACTGCTTCTCATCCTCGTTTCTTACTCTCATGAATAAGCCACCCACACAAAACAATCTCCATACATACCATCCCCCCTGCAACCACCGCTGCCGGAAATCTAAGTCCCAACGCCAGCATTACAATAGGTATCACAACCGATAATACAAAATACGCTTTGGACTGGTACAACCATCCATATGGCATAAAATGCGCCCCCGTAATCATAGCATATACCATTACCATTTTTTCAGGCGTGGCCGAAAATACCCACATGGCTATTAGAATATACACAATCTGATTTACTGCGAAAATAATCCCAAGATTAGTAAGCGGATTATCCTTATTCTGAAAATCCACCTTAATAAGCTTTGAAATCCCAAATGCCATCGGCATTAACGGTGCTGAACAGCATAACGTAAAAAAATTCTTTGTAACTATTGGCAGATTAGTAGCATGAATTATGGCTACTGCACACCATATAATAACCGATGCCATTATAAAATGCAGTCCCAATTTCTGCTTTCTTGCACAATCCTCCCTTAATTCCTTAACCATTTCAAATACCTTTTCTTTATTCTCCATCTTTTACATTCCTCCTTGTCTGATATGCAAGCAAAGCCTGCGTATAATAATACCCCTTCCTGCATTCAAATCATATAAGGTAAGTGATACTAAAACACCATGTAAAAAGGCAGGTACAACAACACCTGCCCTTCTTATGTCTTGATATGTATTACACCTCTTTGTAACGCTTCCAAATCTTGTCCGCACCACACACATGCTTAGAGCCGTCCTCATCCGTGATAATATAATCACCCTCACCTATGAAGGTATATCCACGTCTGTTCTCAATATAAGGACATACAATATCTCCGTCCTCCGCCTTAATCTTAACAAGGAAATCCGTTACAATCCACCCCTGGGTAATAATCTTGGACCACTTAACAAAACCATCCTCCATACCCTTACCAACTTCGTACTTTTCTACATTAGCCTCTAAATCAATTCGTTTACACTTCATAAGAAACACCTCCTAAGCGTATTATAACACATATTTCCCAATATAAAAAGGAGCTTTTTTCAAAGCTCCTCAAAAAATTATAACTGCATCCAAACCTTGCCATGAGTCTTATCATTAATTACATAGTATACTGTATAATCCTCTGGCTTTATGTACACATTAATTGTCTTAATTGATGAAAGTCTATGTCCTCCTGCAACCCAGTCAGCCTTAACAGCCTCAATAAGCTTATCCATATTGTACTGGTCTCCCTGATACTCTACAAATATGCTTGTTGCAACCTCTGCCTTTGCTTCCTTCTTTGTGGCAGGCTTAGCTTCCTTTGCAGCAGTCTTTTTAACTGCCTTCTTAGCAGGTGCTTTCTCTTCTGTAACCGCTGGCTTAACCTCTTCTACCGGGGCTGTCTCCTCTTTAACTACCTCAACTACTACTTCTTCTGCCTTAGTTTCAACAACCGGCTTAACCTCTTCAACTGTCTTCTTAGCAGCACTTGCCTTTGGTGCTGTATTTTTCTTTCTTGGTGCCATAATTTTAATCCTCCATTAATCTATTATATTCCACACATTACATATACTTCTAAAATGCTACGCAATTAAGTATAGCAGAATTTATAATTATATCAAGAAAAATTTGTACGATAAAACAATACCAGATTATGGATGTTTCTCAATAAGATATTTTACTCTCTGTTTATTTACAAATACATCAACCTTAGTCTGTGCTCCTCCGAATTCACCATCCAAAACCCAGGGAACCGCATCTTCACTCTCAAAGGATATCTCATCACATTTAATATGTCTTACCATACTATTGTCTTCCTGTAAAACAAAACCGCTAAACAAGGTCTGTACCTCCATAGGCTTTTTGGGTGCCTTGATAAGTATAACCTCAAATAGTCCGTCATCCAGCTTAACATCCTTACCCGCAATGCCCTTAATACCACCAACAGATTTTGAGTTTGCAACCATACCATAAATAAAACGGTCCTCAAACTCCTCATCCTTTGTTTTAACCTTGATATCATATGCCTTCATATTAGTGAAGCTCTTAACACTCTCAATCAGGTATGCCTGATGTCCTAACACATTTTTAAGCTGCTGTGACGTGGCATAGGACACATCTGTAAACAACCCGAATGCAGCAACATAATTAAAGTATCTGCCATTAAATATTCCTACATCACAAGCATATTCAGAGCCATTAATAATATTTGCAAGTGCGTGCTTTATTGTCTTAGGTATCATAAGGCTTGTGGCAAAATCATTTGTACTGCCACTTGGGATATATCCCACCGGAATGTCTACATTACCATTACTAAGCAGACCTGATACGGTCTCGTTAAGAGTTCCATCTCCTCCGCTGCACACAATCACATCATAGTCCTGTGCATTCTCCTTAACATAATCATAACAGTCCATAGCCTTCTGTGTTGGATAGACTGTTACCAGATAACCTGCCTTAGTAAACTCATCTGTAATCTCAAACAAATGATATTTAACCTGTGCCTTCCCCGAGTATGGGTTAAATATAAACAAAAGCTTTTTCATTAATTACTCTCTCCCAAAAGTTCATTAAGTACATTAACAACTACATCATTTTCCTCATCTGTCTTAACTGAAAGACGTATATAATTTCCTCCATTCAGTCCCTCCTTGGTAGATAAATCCTTAATAAGAATATTATATTTATTAAGCATTATATCTGCCAGCTTACGCGATGAAAATCCATTTTCAATCCTACACATAACATAGTTTGCCTGTGACGGAAATACCTTAAGTGCCTTAATTTTGCACAGCTTATCAAGATATCTGCTTCTCACATCCATAAAACGACTCATCGCATCTTCATAATCGCTTTTATACTTTTCAATAATCTGCATATAGTATTCCGCAAATGAATTAATATTCCAGATTGCCACATCCTTTTTCATGGCTGCAATCATTTTCTCATCCGCCGATACAATAATACCAAGTCTTAGTCCCGGTACGCCAAAGGACTTTGAAATGCTTTTTAAAACAATCAGATTAGGATGTTTATCAATAATCTTCTGTGTAAGCAGAGTCTGATTAGGAATATTTGCAAAATCCACAAAGGATTCATCAATTATAAGTGATATATTTCTCTCCCTACACCATTCCTCAAGCCTTAATAAATCATCCCTTACAATAAAATGACCTGATGGATTATCAGGATTAACAAGCACAATCGCCTCCACATCCTTATCCTTGTAATATTCCATTATATCATCTACTGTATAAGTAAAATCATCATTAATTACCCAGAAAGGCACAAGCTGGTCAGCCTTTTTTCTGTGAGGGTATTCCTCAAAGGTAGGATATATAAGTCCCAGCTTACCTGAAAAATTCTCCATAAGCGACTTAATAAGCTCTGCCGTACCATTACCAACGCACACCTGCTCTGGTCTAAGCTCGAAATATTTAGCCGCTAAAAGTGCATTAACCCCCATTCCCGATGGGTACTCTCTTATCAGTGTCTCAAAATTAGCCTTCATTTCATCCATAAAACGCTGATTAGGAAAGAATGGATTAACAAGGTAGCAGAAATCATACATTCCTTCGTATCTCCAATAGCCTCCAAAACGTCTCAGATATCTGGTAAGCTTTTCATCACCCTCCGCAAAAATGGTTTCAGCAATATCCATATCCTGAATATCATTTATCTCATACCACTTTTCCTTTTCAAGCACAATCGCTTTAATAACCGACTGCTCCTTAAAGGCTACTACCTTAAGTGCCGATTCATAATGAGTTTTGTTACCCCATACTTTAACATATGCCTCTAACAATGGTAGATATACTGAATTGATGTAAGACTTACTCAGCTTATACATACTTACCGTTTTATAATATGAATCCATATCTGCAAAATTAAAGCTGTCCGCTCCGATAAAATCCTTAATATTTCCGGCTTTATCAAGTGTAACAATTGAACCATCCATCCATGGCTTTGGCTTTGACACAAATGTGAGACATTCTTCCTCTTCAGAAATTAATTTATCCACGACTGCCTTTTCAAATATAATATCTGACTCTATAACAATTGTATCTTCCATAGCCAGATATTCTTTGGTAAGAAATAACGAATACAGATTGCTTGTATTCTCATACTCCTCATTATCAACAAACACTATTGGAGTATTTATTTCCAAGGAAGCCACATGTTCCTTTAAAGCCTGTCCACTATATCCTGCAACAATTACTATTCTTGATAAATTCTTTGTATCCAAAATCTCCAGGTTACGGCTGATTAAGGTTCTTCCGCCTATTTTAATCATACATTTTGTTTTGTCAGCCGTATGCTCTTTTAATCTTTTGCCCATTCCGGCAGCTAAAATTATTGCCTGCATTTTGAGGTCTCCTTACCAAATAATTATACTCTAATCCCTATATCCGTTCTTCACCCATGCTACAGCATTCTCATAGTCTGCCATGGTATCAATCTCCTTAGTTCTAATAAGCTCCATCTCAAGTGGCAACAACGGAACCATCATATCACATACATGTCTGTCTCCCGGCACAAGACGCTTAGTCTTAACCTGTGCAAGCCCGGTCCACTCATACTCGCCCTCTTCTCTTGAAAAGCCTACCCCATAGGTCTTGCCATCCTGCACAAGAGTCTTCATAAGCATAGGGTCCTCAGTACATGGTATGGCACCACATACACACTCCTTATCACTATTAAGAACTCTCATTAAATCCTCAGGATGCACTAATAAATCTCCATCCAGCGATACCACCATATCCGCAGCATGCTTAATGGCAAGCGAAAAACTTCCGCCTGTTCCTGTATTCCTGTAATTATGGTTAAATACAAAAAGAATATCCTTTCTGTATGAATTAACCACCTCGATTACCTTCTCCATCTGGTAACCAACTACTATTCTTATATCATCAAAATCCTTTAAGAGCTCAAGCTGTCTTATAATAAGCGGCTTGCCATCTATATCAATAAGTGCCTTGGTTGAACCGATACCAAGTCTGGTTCCCATTCCTGCACAGCTTATAACAATTGTCTTAGAAACTGACATAATTTATCCTCCGAATATGTTGCGTGTGTGGCACATTTTAAAACAGCAGGAGCAATCTCCCTTACTCCGCCAAAGCCGATTCCAATCTCAGCCGCTGCAATCATCTGTGCATCATTATTACCGTCACCAATTGCAACAAAAGGCTTACCCGCAAACTGCTTAATAACCTCGCCTTTATCTACAATGTGGTCAACACTTACAATATAATCATTCTCTACAGTCGCATTAGAACAGAAGTAATGTCCTTCCATTCCCATTTTCTCCATCAAATCACAAATCCACACATCCAGATTGCCTGTCACCACATAGCATCTGTCTTTATTCTCTCTGATGAATTCCACCATTCTTTCATTAAGCGGTACATTCATTATTATATCCCTAACGGTGCTTACAGGAATTTCCTTTAATAAATTCACTCTCTCAAGAAAGCTATGGTCAAAAGGAATCTCCCCCGTCATAGTTCTCTCGGTAAGCTCTCTCATCTCATCTGCTTTATCTATTTTAACTGCTATCTCTGGTAAAATCTCTGCCTTGGTGATAGTCGCATCAAGGTCAAAAAGAAATACATATTCGCTCAAAATATACCTCCGGTTCATTGGAAGCCATATGACTCCACTATGATATTTTATCATAACATTTTGTGGGGGAAATCGCAATAATATTTATCCCAGACTTTGTGTATTAACAATATTTTATAACCCGTGAATATTATATATATAACAAAGAGAAGGAGCTTCATATATCTATGACGCTTTCCTTCTCTTCCATTTATCTATACAGTCTCTTTGATTATTCCCAACCGCTGTTCCAGTTCTGAGACTGTAATATTCATCTCCGCTGCAACATCTTCTATTGCAAGCTTCCCTGAATGTATTAGCTTCTCAAAAATCCGTAGACCTTCTTCCCTACCTTCTTCTCTACCTTCTGCTCTTCCTTCT
>JAZQLB010000214.1:0-4273 GCA_045542475.1 Lachnospiraceae bacterium
TGATGGGTTAAAGCTTCTTGAATATGATATTTTGTATGGTAATCAGGAGGTATATGATGGGATGCTTCCTTATAGCGCCACTAATATTCATATGGGATATAAAAATATAACCATCAACATCATAAGTAGTGCCAATAATCATGTTGTGGTATATGGAAGAAATTTTACACCATACAGTTGTATCTATGTTAATGATGAGCCTGTGGATACGCTGTTTTCAAGCAGTAATATCCTTCTGGTGGATGAATACTCTTTAGAGGAAGGCGATAAGATAACCGTAAAACAAAAAGGGGCAGATGGCATAGTACTTAGCAGTACCAGTATATATGTATACAAGGCTCCGTTATATGAGCGCTAAAAATACAAGAAGCGTTTAAAAATAGAGCATTATGTTTTGTGCTTTGCAGAGTAACTAATACAAAATGGGCGATTAGAAATGACTATGGGTAGTGATATTCATATCCATCAGCTTCTAATCGCCCATCTTATTATTCAGCAAAAAAATATAAGAGAAAGCCTAGCTTTCAGATACATCTATTATACTGTTTGCCTTTGTCACCGAACGAATAACGGAATCCCGGGAATTTTTCCAAGGCTCATCCTTGTATTTATAATCAAATTTATTAATAAACCAAGCCAAATCATCTCTTACACGTTCCATATTTTCGATATACAGCTTATTAGTAATCTCAAGGAAATCCTCTAATTCTTTACCACGATATTTAGCATAAGCGGCAGTAATAATAGTCTGGTAATGTGGGGTGCAAAAGCCTTTACAGTCAGCATATTTTTTCTTGAATGCACTATCATTGCTCCAAAGCATAAGTATGGTATCTATGTATCTGTCGAATACATTCCCGATTCTGTCACATACAAAGCAGGAAGAGTTAACCTCCTTAAGATAATCTAGTAATGGATTAACCTCCTCGCCTTTCTTAAAAAAAGAAGTCTTAACAGGCTTTGATTTTAGCTGCTTGACTATGCCAATCTTTTTGTCAAAATGTGTTTTCATAACAAGTGCCATTCCAAGGCGGTTTTCCTGTGCATATATCATTTTTACATGCTTCTGACAAAAGCCTGTCCTGTCTGTTACAGCACGGACATCATCTTCCATATAGCTTGGTCCCATGGTGTACTCTACCGCATTGTCCTCCAAAGTCTTATACATTACACATATAGGGCATTCACAGTCGGAATCAAAAGCATCATTAACCGGGATTGAGTATATTTTTTCTTTCATAGTATTCTCCATTTCGACTTTATTTAAGTAAAATATACCATAAAGTAGGTGTTATTACAAATATAGAATGGTGAAATAATAAGTGATTTATTTGGAATATTTCGAATTATTATTTCCATTTAGCATAGAAAATGTTATTATTTTTGATATGAGATTGTTATTAAGCTTTTAGAACTTAAAAGTAAGCATGTTTTGGGAAATGCTAAGTATTGCAGCATGCCCAATACCAACCCGGATAAGCTTATCGAAGGAGGGATATATGCCGGATTTATCAATTCCAATAGATATAAATAAAAGTAATCCAATATATGAGCAAATATATATCTTTATAAAAAATGAAATAAGAAGCGGTAAGCTGGCATATGGCGTAAAGCTGCCGTCTACGAGAATTTTGTCAAAGAAGCTTATTGTCAGCAGAAGCACTGTACAGCTTGCATATGACCAGCTGGTAAGTGAGGGATATATCGAAGCATTACCATGTAAGGGATATTTTGTTCAGAAAATAGATGGATTGTATAATATAGAGGTTAATCATAAAATTGCTGATAAAGAAGATAAAAAGAGTGCGGTGGAATATATTTATGATTTTTCACCTGCGGGAATAGAGCTGGATAATTTTCCTTATAATGCATGGCGTAAGGTAATGAAAAATGTGCTTGCTGAAAAGGAAAGGGATTTGTTTAATATTGGTGATGGTAGGGGAGAGTATGAATTAAGAGTAACCATTGCCTCTTATTTACATGAGTCCAGAGGTGTTAATTGCAGTCCGGACAATATTATTGTGGGAGCAGGAATGGAATACTTGCTGGGGCTTTTAGACCAGCTTATTACAAATGCTAATGGCAGGAATGTGATTTATGCCATGGAAAATCCGTCCTATAGAAAGGCATATATGATTCTTAAGGGGATGGGAAGGCTGGTTGAGCCGGTTAATCTTGATGAAAACGGGATGAAACCTGATGAACTTTTGGACAGCAGGGCAGATGTGGCATATGTTACACCGTCACACCAGTATCCGCTAGGTATTATTATGAGCATTGGCAGACGTATGGAGCTGCTTAACTGGGCGAAGGCACAGGATAACCGATATATAATAGAGGATGATTATGATTCGGAATTCAGATATAAGGGAAAGCCTATTCCTTCATTACAAGGAATTGATAATGCTCAAAAGGTTATATATACAGGAACCTTTTCAAAATCTATTGCACCGGGAATAAGAATGGGCTATATGGTACTGCCTGACAGGCTGATGGAGTGGTATAACCGTATTGGTGCTCATTATTCCAATACAGTATCAAGAATTGACCAGAATATAGTCAATGCTTTTATAAATGAAGGCTACTATGAACGTCATCTTAATAAAATGAGAGCCATATATAAGACGAAGCATGACAGGCTTTTATCCTGTCTTAAAAATCTTGGTGCAGACTATCAGGTGTCAGGGGAAAGTGCAGGACTTCATGTGCTTGTGACTACGAAGACTTTATCGGAAAAGGAGCTTGTGGACAGAGCGCATAATGTAGGAATTAAGGTATATCCCCTTTCTGCACATTATCTTAAAGCTGATGAACATGAGGAAGCAACAGTTATTCTTGGCTATGCCAGATTGAGCCTTGAGCAGATTGAGGCGGGGGTTGCCAAAATTGCTGAAGCATGGAAGGTAAAGAAAAATGGAGAAGATATGTAATTGTAAAATCCCAAAGAATCTTCAAGAGGACAAAATGGCAGAGAGTATTGCGGCATATGTTGCCCGATTATCACAAGAGGAGTCTGTCGAGGATAGTGAATATGAAAGGCGGCTTAATATTTGCAGCAGATGTCAGGATTTGATGGGTGGCTTAACATGCAGCCATTGTGGCTGCTTTGTTCTGGCGAGAGCTAAAAAAAGAAATCAGGATTGTCCAAAGCCGGGGGGCAGTCTGTGGAAAATACAGGAATAGGAATGTGTTTTATGAATATATATGAAGAGAATGGCAATATCATATTAAGGGATGTTAAGGATTTTCATCTGGGGCAGACCTTGGAGTGTGGACAGTGCTTTCATTTTGTGAAAATAGCAGAGAATGATTATTGTATCAGTGCGAGGGGAAGATTCTTACATATTTTTCAGGATGATAAGGATTATTCAGTTACACTTTATAATACAAGTAAAGCGGATTTTGATAATATATGGCGGGATTATTTTGATTTGGATACTGATTATGGCTATATTAAATCAGAGATTTTGAAAAGGGATGGTAAATTAAAGGAAGCTATGGATACCATGTGGGGTATCAGGATTCTTAATCAGGATTTTTTTGAAACCATGATATCCTTTATTATTTCGCAGAATCAGCAGATACCTCGCATTAAAAAGATTGTGTGGGATATATCCAGCAGGCATGGAAGCAGATATGATGTTGCAGATATGGACAGTATACTGGGGGAGTCTATAGGTGTCGGATATGCTTTTCCGGACCATGAAAGGCTTATGCAGGTTGGAGAAGCTGCCATAAGAGAATGCAAAGCCGGATTTAGGGCGCCATATATTATAGCAGCATGTGATGCATATTCTAAGGGAGAGCTTAATGAGGACACACTTAGGGCAATGAACTATGAGGAGGCACTTACTACACTTACCAGAGTAAAAGGAATTGGAGATAAGGTGGCAAACTGTATTCTTTTATTCAGTTTAGGCAAGCGCAATGCATTTCCGGTGGACGTGTGGATAAAGCGGTGTATGGAGAGTATATATATCGGACATGAAGCGGATAAGGCATATATATCCGAGCTTGCAAAGGAATTGTTTGGTGAATACGGCGGTTATGCCCAGCAATATCTTTTTTATTATGGAAAAGTTAACAATATTGGAAAAAAATAAAAAATATATTAAAATCATAAAATTGTAATCAAATGGGTTGTATTCTGAATAAAATCTGTTATAATTAGCACTGTGATTGAGTGAGTGCTAATTATAAAGAAGCATACAGCAAATTTATAGATACAGGAGAATGGAGGCATTATATGAAGTTAGTACCATTAGGAGACAGA
>JAZQLB010000215.1:0-5767 GCA_045542475.1 Lachnospiraceae bacterium
AATTTATAATTAGACCATAATAAAACAAGTAACAGGCTTAGAAAATTTAGAAAAACTGGTTTTTTCTTTTTGTTTGTACAAGCATTTTGAATGGAGGATTACAATGGATAAGATTGATAAGAAGCTGGTGTCGTTATTACAGCAGAATGCAAGAATGCCTCTTAAGGCACTTGCTGAGCAGGTTTTTTTGTCATCACCTGCGGTATCGGCAAGAATAGAAAGACTTGAAAAGGAACAGATTATATCAGGATATGAAGCCAAGGTTAATCAGCTTAAGCTTGGCTATCACATTATAGCTTTTATTAATCTTGATGTTATGCCAGCACAGAAGCCGGAATTCTATCCCTTTGTTAAATCATGTCCTAATGTTATAGAATGTAATTGTGTTACAGGTGATTTTTCAATGCTGCTTAAGGTTACGTTTCCAAGTACGCAGGAGCTGGATACATTTATCGGACAGCTGCAGCAATTTGGAAGAACAAGCACACAGATTGTTTTTTCAACTCCGGTTGAGCCGAGAGGCATTGATGTTAATTACGATTACAGCACAACAGAATAGGAGGCAGATTATGAAGACAATAAGAGATATTGACAGGATAATACTGGCATCTGCCTCACCAAGAAGAAAAGAGCTGCTTACGCAGGTTGGGCTTGATTTTGTAGTAATGCCAAGTGATGTAAAGGAGATTATTACAAAAACACTCCCGGAGGATATTGTTATGGAATTATCCTCGCAAAAGGCAAGGGATATTATGGCAAAAATCGTAAGTGATACCAAATATGCCGAAGCAGAGGGAGATATTCTGATTATTGGTGCGGATACAATTGTTGTTAATGATAATCAGGTTATGGGAAAACCAAAGGATGAAGCAGATGCAATAAGAATGATATCCGAGCTGCAGGGACATGCACATAGTGTATATACAGGAGTAACACTTGTATATCTTAAGGATGGTATTGCACAGACCCGAAGCTTTGCGGAGGAAACAAAGGTTAATGTGGTGCCTATGACAAGCGAGCATATTGAAAGATATGTTACGACAAAGGAAAGCCTTGATAAAGCGGGAGCATATGGCATACAGGGTTATTTTGCAGAATTTATATCAGGGATTGAAGGCGATTACAACAATGTAGTAGGACTTCCTGTTGGAAGAATTATAAGGGAGTGTGTATTCTCATAATGGGTAAAAGAATAGTGGTTCTGCTTCCGGTATTGTTTGAAAGCAGTGTACAGGGAAGCAGGGCAAGAGCTGTCTTTAAGGAATTTGAAGATAAATATGGTGCGGAATATGAGCTGGTATTCGGAAATGCGGAAGACATAGAGACCGGATATATGGAAGATGCGGTTGCAATTATTGGTAATCCGAGACCGGAGCAGCTTTTGGAATGCAGAAGACTGGAATGGCTTCAGTTGGATTTTGCAGGTACGGACAGATATATGGCGGCGATAAAGGCACTTGACAGGGATATCAGGTTTACCAATGCCAGTGGGGCGTTTGGAAGAGTGATTTCAGAGCATATGCTGGCACAGCTTATGGCATTGTACAGAAGAATTCCTGAATATGTAAGAAATCAGGCTGACAGGCAGTGGCAGGATATGGGACCGGAGAAATCAGTTTTTAGTAAGAATATCCTTGTGCTGGGAACAGGGGATATAGGAAGTGCATTTGCCGGTATTATGAAGCACTTTGATGCCAGGATTACGGGAATTAACCGCAGAGGCAGGCAGGCGGCAGGCTTTGACCATATTGATACAGTGGATAATCTGAAGCAATATGTTCCGATGGCAGATATAATTGCCTGCTGTGTTCCAAGAAATGCCACAACAGATAATCTGATTTCAAGGGATATCATAGCCATGATGAATAAGGATGCGGTAATTATAAATGTGGGACGAGGCAACTGCATAGATCAGAATGCCCTATGCGAGGCTCTTAATAAGAATCAGATAAGGGGAGCTGCACTGGATGTATTTGTTAATGAGCCGCTTGATAAGAATGATGATATATGGAATACAAAAACTCTTCTTATTACTCCTCATGTGGCAGGTAAGACCTATGGGCATTTAGAGAGTACGGTGGAAGCTATTGTTGATATTTGTATTAAGAATCTGTATAGATATGTTGAGGGTAAGGAATTAATTAATTTAGTGGATAAAGAAACAGGATACAGGATAGAAACAACATGATTAGATTTATAGCAAGTGATTTAGACGGAACCCTGCTGTTAAATGGAGCACAGAGCCTTAATGAGGAGCTTTTTCCTCTTATTAAGAGATTATCAGCAGCAGGAATTATTTTTTGTGCAGCCAGCGGAAGACAGTATCCGAATTTAAGGCGGTTATTTGCACCGGTAGCAGATGATATTATGTATATTTGCGAGAATGGGGCTGTAACAATTTATAAGGATAGGGTAATAAGCAAAAAAGCCATGGACAGGGAACTGGGCAGGGAAATAATACAGGATATTCAGTCTGTGGAACAATGTGAGGTGCTGGTATCAGGAGAAAGAGTATCATATCTTAAGCCAAAAACAGAAGCATATCTTATAAGAATGAGAGACATTGTAAAAAATGATATAGAATTAGTAGATGACCTCTGTAATATTGAAGAGGAATATGTTAAAATATCAGTATATGATCCTACAGGGATTGATAATTCCAAGGAGCATTTTTTGAATGCCTTTACCGGCAGGGCACAGGCTTGTGTATCGGGAAAGCTCTGGCTTGACTATACCGGAATTGGCGTTAATAAGGGCAGTGCCATAGCAGGGATAAAGGATATCTATGGCATCAGCAGTAGTGAATGTATGGCATTTGGCGATAATTTTAATGATATCGAGATGTTTCAGAATGTGGGCGCACCTATTGTAATGAAGAATGCAGTTAAAGAGGTTAAAGCCTATGCGGCTTATGAAACATCAAGGGTTGAGGATAGTCTCAGAGATATAATCAAGGAATATAATTTGTAAAAATGGAGGTAGCAGTATGAGTCAGCTTGATAAGTTGTGTGCAGAAGTATTTTTAAAGGAGCAGAAGAGACTTTTTGATGAGCCTGTTGCAGAGAATGTGGAAGAGGCAATGGAATTTTTAGAGGATTGCTTTGCACAGGTATTTGATTCAAAGAAGGCACTTAAGGAATACTGGAAATCAGAAGGCATAGATGATGAGGGTGTGGAGGATGTGTCCGATGCACTTGAGGTTTTTGAATTACCGGATGGAAGATACCTTTATGTTGAAGCTTAAAAAATATTGTCTGGTGTGGTTGTGTGTGCTTTCAGGAGCATTGGTGACAGGCTGTGCAACAGATGAAGGAGTGGGCTTTAAGCTTAACGATACAACCTTTTATTTTACAACAGGAATTGAAGATGATTCCGTAATGAAGAATGGCGATTATCAGATTACCAAAGGGCAGGCAAAGCTTATGCTTATGCTTGTGCAGGATAATTATACACAGCTTATGACGGCGGAGGTATGGAGCTATCAGATGGAGGGCAGATATTTTTCCGGGTATGTATATGATTCTGCAAAAAACATGCTTGCCAGATTAATGCTGGTGGTTATGATGGCGGAGGACAAGGGCATTGCACTTGATGATAATGAGAATAAAGCCGTTAACGATAAGGTGGCTCTTTTTTACGAGATGTATAAGGATGAGGATTTGTCATATATAACAGAAGAAGAGGTTTTTGAGCTTTTTAGAATGCTGGAGCTGTCGGACAAGGTATATGCAGAGCTTACTGCAAATATTGATACGGAAATAAGCATTGATGAAGCAAGAATTATCAGTATTCAATATATCTATTCCAAGGATTCCATGAAAAAAATCGAGAGTGCCATTGCTGATTTGGAAGCAGGGTATGAGTTTGTGACAGTTGCTGCCAAGTATAGCGACAGTAAGGAATATGCAGCCCAGATAGGGCGCGGGGAGCTGGCTGTTGAGTTTGAAGAGGCAGCATTTGACCTTGATGCAGGGCAGATTAGCGAAATGGTTATCTGTAATAACGGATATTATCTTATCAAATGTGTGGATGATAATGTAGCAGAAAAGTCCGAGGGACAAAAAATGAGAATAATAGAGAAAAGGAAACAGGAACAGTTTGATATGTTTCTGGCTGATTTTGCTAAGGATGCATATATAGGATTTGATGAAAAGGTCTGGGAAGAGATATGTAACGAAGCAGAATCACAAATTGGGTGATAAAAATGCTTAGATTAGTATTTATTTGTATTGTGGCATTCCCTGCAATATTATGGCTTTTGTGGAAAACAAAGGTAGTAGAAAAAAACGAGAATGCCTATGATGAGTATCAGCGTTACAAAATTGCATTATTTGTGGTAAACACAATTAAAAGGTGTGGCTTTATTAAGACGAAGGCTTATGGCATGGAGAATTTACCTGATGACGGTGGATATATAATGTATTCCAACCATCAGGGGAAATATGATGCACTTGGAATAATGGGAGCACATAAGGAGCCATGTACAGTAGTTATGGACGAGAAGCGTTCACGAATGATTGTGGCGAACCAGTTTATTTCCATATTAAAAGGCTGTCGTCTTAACAAGGATAATATGAAAGCCCAGATGGAGGGGTTGATTAAGGTTATTGCAGAGGTGAAGGCAGGAAGAAAATATATTATTTTTCCGGAGGGCGGATATGATAAAAATCATAATAATGTTAATGATTTCCTTGCAGGCTCCTTTAAATGTGCAATGAAGGCAAAATGTCCGATTGTTCCGGTCGCTATTATTGATTCATACATTCCCTTTGAGTTTAATTCACTTAAGCCGGTTACAACGCAGGTTCATTTTCTTAAGCCTATGTATTTTGAGGAATATAAGGAGATGAATTCACAGCAGATAGCAGAGTGTGTGAGAAATAAGATTGTTGAAAAAATAGAAAGTATAAGAAAATAAAAGAAAGCCCATAAGCTATTGGTTAAATATAAGCTTATGGGACTTTTTTATTTTATAAAATGTATGCTAGGGTAATAACTGAATATTGCTTTTGCAAGAATCTTGTCAATATGCACATAGTTATTATCCCAGAAACGGGAATCCCATGAGGAATTACGATTGTCCCCTAACATAAAATAGCTGTTGTCAGGTACATAAAAGGGACCGTAATCACCATATGCTGGATTAACATAGCTGCCATCCGGGTTGGTGGCACGATAGCTGCTTTCATCAAGTACAACATCATTGATATATACAATTCCTGCGATAATCTCTACCTTATCTCCGGGAAGACCAATAATACGTTTGACGTAATTTTCCTCTTCGTTATCAGGATAGAGGAAAATTACAACATCACCACGCTCCGGCTCAGAAAATTTGTATGAGAGTCGATTACCAATAATACGGTTCCCCTCTACGATTGTAGGTATCATGGAGCCGGTAGGAATATTAGCATTAATAATCAGGTAGCGTTGGGTCAGAAATGCTAAAACAAATGCAACAGCAATAATTATCGCATAACTGAGAAGCTCCTTGATTATAAAAATTCCTTTGGATGGCTGGTTTTTAAGTCCGGTTGCAGCGGATTCAGTATCGGCATCTGAATAATCGGTATCAGAAGCTGTGCCTGCAGCTACAGAGCCGGAAGAGTGTTTTTTATTAGGATTAAAAGTACTTGAGTATTCTGTTTCGTCATCAAGGTTAATATCTATATATTCTAAAAAGTCGTCTTTCATTGTGTTTTCCTATATCTATAATTAATTTTGGTTATAAGCATTCATAGCATTATTATAAATTATTATTTTAAAA